>CAWUMP010000215.1:0-4314 GCA_963923385.1 uncultured bacterium
CAAAAAAGAACCACAGCGGATGTTTATCTCGACCAGCACGACTGAACTGACCGATACACAGGGCGTAGCAGTTGTCGCTCAGAAAATAACCAGCAAGTAGCTTCCAACCCCATGGCAATTGGCGTAAATGCTGGCGTAATGAAGCGCTGTACATCATGAAGCGCAAGTTAATAAACAAGGTGGTAAAAAAAATGACCGCGACGGGTGCGGAGGACCCGAGCAGTTGCGTGGCAGCCAGTTGCGAGGCACCAGCAAAGGCGATCACTGACATTAGGCAGGCTTCGAGGGGTGGAATGCCGCCAGCGGCCATGGCGACACCGGTGATCAGCCCAAAGGGCATGACCCCGGCTAGCACGGGGAGTGCCGATATAAAACCGGCGCGAACATCGGCGGCGTTGTAGTCGTGTGGGGGAGAAAACATTCGTTTTCGATTTTAGCGGCTGACTGCCCCTTGAAAATGCCAGGTTCACACCCAAGCTAAGCCTTTTACCACGGCCAATAGGAGAGACAACCGTGAAGAAAGCATCTGAACAGCAAGCCAGTGCCGACACATCGGCCCCCGAGGGTAAGCAAACCCTGGGTTTTCAGGCCGAAGTACGCCAACTACTCAAGCTGATGATCCATTCCTTGTACAGCAACAAGGAAATTTTTCTGCGTGAACTGATTTCAAATGCCTCAGATGCCGCTGACAAGCTGCGGTTTGAGGCCATCAATGCGCCCGACTTATACGCGTCTGATAGCACGTTGCGCATCACCTTATCGATCGACAAAGCAGCGCGAACCATCTCGATCGCCGATAACGGGATCGGCATGTCGCGGGAGGAGGTTGTAGCCAATCTGGGTACGATCGCGCGCTCTGGGACGCGTGAGTTTCTTGAAAAGCTATCGGGCGATCAGAAAAAAGATGCTTCACTCATCGGCCAATTTGGTGTGGGTTTTTACTCTGCCTTTATCGTTGCCGATCAAGTCACGGTAGAAACACGCCGCGCCGGTTCGCCGGCGAGTGCAGGGGTTTGTTGGCGTTCAGACGGAGAAGGTGAGTACAGCCTCGAGCCACAAGAACGCGCAGAGCGTGGCACGCGGATCACCCTGCATTTGCGTGAAGGCGAAGACGATTTACTCGAGCGCTGGACCGTCAAAGGGATTGTGCGTAAATACTCTGATCACATCAGTTTGCCGATTGTGCTGTTGGGCGAAGACGAGCACGCACCATCGGAAGAATCGACCGACAAGGACAAAGAAAAAGATGTGTCGCCCAAAGAAGAGGTCCTCAACCAAGCGAGTGCGCTTTGGACGCGTGCTAAAAACGATATCACCGATGAGCAGTACCAAAGTTTTTACAAACACATCGCGCATGATTTTGAAAATCCACTGGCTTGGACACATGGCAAGGTAGAGGGACGGCAGGAGTACACCCAACTGCTGTATGTGCCAGCACGCGCACCCATGGATTTATGGGAGCGTGATCGTAAGCGCGGCATCAAGCTATATGTGCGTCGTGTTTTCATCATGGAAGACGCAGAGCATTTGTTGCCAAACTATTTGCGCTTTTTGCGCGGCGTGATTGATGCTGCCGATTTACCGCTCAATGTATCGCGCGAAATTTTGCAAGAAAGCCGCGATATCGAATCGATTCGCTCGGGTGTTACGCGCCGTGCTTTGTCGTTGTTTGAAGACTTAGCAGAGAATCGAAAAGACGATTACCTGCGGTTTTGGAATGAGTTTGGTCGCGTATTGAAAGAAGGTGTTGCTGAAGATCACAGCAATCGCGAACGAATTGCTAAGTTATTGCGTTTTTCGACCACGACGCAGGCAGACACCCAGGTGAGCTTGGCGGATTACGTTGCTCGCATGAAAGCCGGGCAGGACAAAATCTATTACGTCACCGCGGACACACCCGCTGCGGCGAGCGCCAGTCCGCATCTAGAGATTTTCCGCAAAAAAGAAGTAGAGGTGCTCTTACTGTCAGACCGCATCGACGAGTGGGTCGTGTCGAGCTTGCCAGAGTTTGAGGGTAAAAAGCTGGTGTCGGTGGCGCGTGGTGGCCTCGATTTGGGTGAGTTGGCTGATGCCAAAGAGCGCGAAGCCGAAGATGAGCAGAAGAAAACCTTCGCACCCCTTGCGCAGCGAATTCAAGATGCGTTGGGTGCGCGTGTGAAAGAGGTGCGTGTGACTTTGCGTTTGACCGATTCCCCTGCTTGTTTAGTGGCAGATGAACATGACATTGGCGGAAATTTTGCACGCATCCTGCGCGCAGCTGGTCAAAAGGTACCCACGGTTGCGCCTATCCTTGAGATCAATCCGCAGCATCCACTCGTGCAGCGACTCGAAAAGCAAGAATCACGTTTTGCCGATTGGTCTGCGTTGTTGTTTGAACAGGCCTTGCTTGCCGAAGGTGGTGAACTTGAGGATGCAGCGGGATTTGTTAAACGGATGAATGAAGTGCTGCTCGATCTCACGGCCAAAAATACGTAACGCAAGCAAATCGCGCGCTACAGTTAAAAAACGGGATGCAGGCTGTCAGGCTTGCATCCCGTTGTAACGTCTAGCGGTTGTAACGCCTAGCGGTTGTAACTTTTGGCTGTACGAACATTGCGCTGTAGCGACTTCTAGCGCAAATGATGTTGCGCCACGTTACTTGCTAGGTGCTGCTGGAGCCGTGGTGCTCGCCGGTGCGCTGGTTGCCCCTGGAGCGCTTGGTGCAACGACGGGTGCTGCACCATCGCGACGTGCACCGCGTTCTCCACGCTCTCCACGCTCACCGCCATGATGGCGATCATGGTCCTTGGCGCGTTGACTAGCCCAAGCTTCACAACGTGCAGGGTCTTTGGCATTTGCGCAAAGTTGTTTGCTCATACACTGCGCGCGCTCTGCTTCTGGACTGGCTTTACAAGCCTCACGTGCTTTTTCGTGTGCTGCATAACGGTCTTGATGGCGCGCTTCGCATTGCGCCTTGTCGCTGGCTTGCTCGCATCGCATGCCGTGCTTGCCGCGTCGTTCACCCTTGGGGGTATCTGTACTTGTCGGCGTCGGCGTTGGGGATTGCGCCCATACGCTCACACCCACGACGAGTAGCGTGGCGGCGACTAGACATTGCAATCTGTGCTTCGATGTTGCGTTCATAGACAGGCTCCTTTTAGATGACGCTGAAATCAGCGACAGCCTGCACAATGCCCGACAAGCCAACACTGAGCTGTAATGGTTTGTATCACTGTGTAAGCGCGACCCAGTGTGTAAACGCAACTCATGTTGCGCGTTGAAAAGAAAAAGCCCCCACCGGTCGGGTGAGGGCGATTCTTTTTCATGCGTCTAGACGATCAGCGCGGCGCGCCGATCGTGTGCGCAATGCCTTTACGCTAATTGCTTGAGCATGCTCGCTGCGTCAGAGACCTCGAACTTGCCTGGTCCTTCGACATTGAGGCTTTTCACCACACCGTGATCGATGAACATCGAATAGCGCTGTGAGCGTACGCCCATATTGCGCGCCGTGAGATCAAGCTCCAGACCCAAGGCCTTGGTCCAATGCGCGCTGCCATCGCCAAGGAAGCGAATTTTGCCAATGGCTTTTTGATCTTTACCCCAAGCGGCCATCACGAAACCGTCATTGGTGGCGACACACCAGATTTCGTCCACTTTCTTGGCCTTGAGTTGGTCAAGATGCTCAAGATAACCAGGGACGTGTTTCGCTGAGCACGTTGGCGTGAAGGCGCCAGGTAAAGCAAACACGACAATGCGCTTACCTTTGACGGCCTCAGATACTTTGATGTCTTTGGGTGGCAGTGGGCAGGCCGCATCAAACTCAACGGATTCAGACAAGGTGCCTTCAGGAATGGTGTCGCCAACTTTAATCGTCATCGAATAATCTCCACAGGGGTGAGTACAAAAATGGGGAGCCGCATGATAACCGCAAACTCCCCCATGTTCAGCAGGGGTTTACGGATTGATTGGATGGATCGGTCTGCACTATTTGGCCAGTAATTTCATCGCGTCTTCGAGCCCCGCAATGGTGGTGGGGAACATGCGATCTTTCATTAGCTCGCGAATGATGCTGACCGATTGACGGTAGCCCCAAATTTCTTTGGGCTCGGGGTTTAACCAAACGCAACGCTGATAGACATCGGTCACGCGCTTTAACCACACGGCTCCCGGTTCCTCGTTGAAATATTCAATCGAGCCACCGGCCTGGAGAATTTCATATGGGCTCATCGTGGCATCGCCGACAAAGATCACTTTGTAGTCGTGGCCGTATTTGTGTAATACATCCCAAGTGCGCGTTCGCTCTGAATTACGTCTGCGATTGTCTTTCCAGACAAA
>CAWUMP010000216.1:0-4305 GCA_963923385.1 uncultured bacterium
ACACAAGGAGTATCGTCGGCAGCGTCAGATGTGTATAAGAGACAGGGATTGCACCGTGGCCAAGGCGTTCCCTGCATAAATCGGACGCACAAACGTATCGGCGGATTCAACCGACACGATGTCAGATATCTGTTGCACATCGAGCAAGGCCGCGACGCGCGGCAGCACATTTTTTCCGTTCGAGGTTGCTGGTGCCAAGACATGGCTGTACTGCGGAGCAATACGCACAATCAGTGTGGCAAGGTTTTCAGCCAAGCACTCACCAAGAGCCGCAGCATCGGCATGCAACACCTTGCGCACCCCCGCAATGGTGGCCGCCGCTTGAGCTGCGCCAGCGGAAGAATGACCCGCAACCAACACATCAATATCACCGCCAATTTTTAGAGCGGCAGCGACGGTGTTTAAGGTAGCAACTTTAATGTTCGCGTTATCGTGTTCAGCAATGACAAGGATGGACATAGATTGAACTTTCAGATCACTTTGGCTTCGTTACGTAACTTATCAACTAGCGTGGCAACATCCGGTACTTTGATACCGGCTTTACGTTTGGCTGGCTCAAGGACCTTGAGTGTTTTTAAACGCGGCGTCACATCCACACCCAGCGCGTCGGGTTTGAGGATCTCGAGCGGCTTTTTCTTGGCCTTCATGATGTTGGGCAAGGTCACGTAGCGCGGTTCGTTCAAACGCAAATCGGTGGTCACCACCGCGGGTAAAGTGATCTTCAGCGTTTCTAATCCGCCATCGACCTCACGTGTGACTTGGGCGCCGCCATCGGCAATCGATATTTTTGAGGCAAACGTCGCTTGCGACCAACCCATCAGCGCGGCCAACATCTGACCGGTTTGATTGCAATCATCGTCGATGGCTTGTTTGCCCACGATCACCAATTGGGGGGCTTCTTTTTGGCAGACTGCTTTAAGCAGTTTGGCAACCGCAAGTGGTTGGAGTTCGACATCGGATTCAACCAACACAGCGCGATCTGCGCCAATCGCCAGTGCCGTACGCAAAGTTTCTTGGCAAGCCTGCGGGCCACAAGACACAGCCACGATTTCTGTGACCACACCAGCCTCCTTCAGGCGGACCGCTTCTTCAACGGCGATCTCATCGAATGGATTCATCGACATTTTAACGTTGGCCGTTTCCACGCCAGAGCCATCAGCCTTCACGCGCACCTTGACGTTGTAGTCGACGACGCGCTTCACACTAACCAGAGCTTTCATGAATGCATTTCCACTGACCGATAAAGATCGGATTATATCGCTCGGGTCCAGCGCAGGTCATCCGTCAGCGCTGCTTGGTGAGATGCGCCGTTACATAGTGAGACGCGCATTGACTTCGCCCCGCACCAGCGTGAAAGTAGTCAGTCTGACTGAGCCCCCGCCTGAGGGCGGGCGCCACGGTTTGCCTGACCCCTCATCCCTTTTTACTTCTGACTGTGAGCAATCCACCATGGCCCAAAGCGGACCCGAAAAAACCTACAAAGAAAAACTTGCCACCGGTAGCTTTGAATTACAGCAATGCACTGGCTGCAAAAAGCATGTGTTTTACCCGCGCGTGGTCTGCCCTCATTGTGGTTGTGATCAGCTTGATTGGGTCAAGGCCAAGGGTCTCGGCACGGTGTACTCCACGACCATTGTGCGCCGCAAACCCGATGCCGGGGGTGACTACAACGTGGCGCTGATTGACCTTGCTGAAGGTCCGCGCATGATGAGCCGCGTGGTCGATCTTTCACCTGATGACGTCAAGATCGGCATGGCGGTGAAATCACGCATTGCAGGCAGCGGTGAAGAATCACTGATCGAATTTATTCCAGCATGAGCGCGCCGCACAGTGACCGCGATCTGCGCGGTGCGGTGGCGATTGTCGGTGTTGGTTTAGCGGGGTGCGGAGAGGCGCCCGGTTGGAGCGAGACCGAGATCATGGCTGCGGCGGCACGTCACGCGCTCGCTGACGCCGGTCTCAACGCACAAGATGTCGACGGCTTGGTTGTCGCCAGCGTAAATATTTTTCTCTCTGGCCTGGCGATCGGCGAACAACTCGGGATTCATCCCAAATTTACAGACTCGACTTGCGTGGGGGGGTCTTCGTTTGTCGGTCACTTAATGCCCGCTGCGATGGCCTTGCAATACGGGCTGTGCGATGTGGTGTTGGTCACGTATGGTTCTAATCAACGCACCGGTGTTGGTCGTGCGGAAGGCGCAAAATTTAAAGCCATTCTTGATCCCCAACCGTTTGAGCATCCGTACAAACCCTTTAACCCACCCACCTCATATGCGTTGGCCACTGCGCGCCATATGCATCAATACGGCACCACGCGCGAACAATTGGCCGAGGTGGCTGTCGCTGCACGGGGCTGGGCGCAACTCAACCCCGAAGCATTTTCACGCGATCCGTTAAGCGTACAAGACGTCCTCAAATCAAAAATGATCAGTGATCCACTCACCGTGCGCGATTGCTGTTTAGTCACCGATGGAGGTGGCGCATTTGTGATGGTGCGCGCTGATCGTGCACGCAACTTTCCGAAAAAACCGGCCTATTTGTTGGGTGTCGGCGCTGCGCACTGGCATCGACAGATTTCGTCGATGCCCGATCTCACGATGACTGCGGCCACCGAATCTGGCGCACGCGCTTATGCCATGGCCGGACTCAGTGCAAAAGATGTCGACGTTCTCGCGTTGTATGACGCGTTCACGATCAATACGATTTTATTTCTTGAAGACCTGGGCTTTTGCAAAAAAGGCGAAGGCGGCGCGTTTGTCTCTGGCGGACGCATCGCCCCTGGCGGCAGCTTACCGGTCAATACCAATGGCGGCGGCTTGTCTTGCGTCCACCCCGGCATGTACGGCATGTTTTTAATTGTCGAAGCGGTTCGACAACTGCGCGGTGAAACTGGTGCACGGCAAGTGAAAAACGCCGAAGTTGCGCTCGTGCACGGCAATGGCGGCGTACTCTCTAGTCAAATCACTGCGCTACTTGGTACGGAGGCCACACGATGAGTGATTTATCCGAATTAAAAATTCCTTCAATGCGCTCTAAAGTCAGCGCCGCCGAATGGCAAGCCCGCATCGATTTAGCCGCGTGCTATCGCTTGATTGCGTTGTTTGGTATGAACGATCTGATTTACAACCATGCCACCGTGCGTGTGCCGGATGAGGAAGGCCACTTTTTAATTAACGCTTACGGCTATGCCTATGAAGAAGTCACCGCCTCAAGCCTGATCAAAATTGATCTCGATGGCAACATCGTGCTCGATTCTGGCACCGGCTATGGCATCAATCGCGCAGGCTTTGTGATTCATAGCGCGGTCCATGGCGCACGCCACGATGTGGGCTGTGTGATCCATACGCACTCGGCTGCTGGCATGGCGGTTTCTGCCCTGCAATGTGGTCTACTGCCGCTCACGCAAAACGCCATGTTCTTTGGTGAGATTGGTTATCACGACTACGAAGGACCCGCAGTTGATCTGGATGAACAAAAACGCTTGATCCATGATCTTGGCGATCGCGCGGCGTTGATCTTACGCAACCACGGATTACTCACCGCCGGTAAAACGGTGTGCGATGCATTTGTGACGATGCATTGGTTAGAGCGCGCTTGCCAGGCTCAACTCATGGCACAAGCCTGCAATACACCATTGAATCCGGTGCCCGCATCCGTGGTGCAAGTCACCAATGATCGCTACAAACCTGGGCAACGTCGCAAAATCACCGAGCTTGAATGGCCCGCGTTATTGCGCATGCTCGATCGTCGTGACAGTGGCTTTCGCGACTAATCTAAACGTTTAAAAGGAAGTCATCGGATGCTCAAGGACAAAGTGATCGTCGTCACCGGTGCCGGTGGTGGCATCGGTCGTGATTTCGTACTTGCCATGGCGGCGCAAGGTGCAAAGCTCGTGGTTAACGACTTAGGCGTATCTGTGTCGGGTGAAGGTAGCGATGCGGGGCCTGCGCAAAAGGTCGCTAACGAAATTACCGCGCTCGGTGGTCAAGCAGTGGCCAACACGGAGAGCGTCTCGAGCTGGGAATCCGCCAATCGCATCATTCAAAACGCCATCGATGTTTACGGCCGCATCGATGTGGTGGTCAACAATGCGGGCATTTTGCGCGATCGCTTTTTCTTCAACATGAGCGTCGAAGAATGGAAAGCCGTGATCGATGTGCATTTGAACGGCACGTTTTATGTCTCACGCGCCGCTGCACCGTATTTTAAAAGTCAGAACGCAGGTCGCTACATCAACATGACCTCCACCTCCGGTCTGGTCGGAAATTTTGGACAAGCCAATTACGCCGCCGCCAAACTAGGGAT
>CAWUMP010000217.1:0-4292 GCA_963923385.1 uncultured bacterium
CCGGCATGGTTTTGCTAGTCGAGCGATGTTGTTGGGTAATTCCTTTAAAATACGCAGACTTAGCAATATTTCTGCGCTTTTCTTCTCATTAGGCCTATGAACGCACCTGCATACCAATTTGATGCGGATTCTGTCCGCTTTGGCAGCGCCCGCTCACAAAAACGTCTCGAGGACGATCGATTACTGATTGGTCAGGGTGCGTATAGCGATGACCGTACCCAGGCAGACGCGCTGTGGCTAGTCCTGTTGCGCTCACCCCATGCACATGCCGAAATTCAACAGATTGATTTGGCGGCCGCTCGCGAAGCGCCGGGCGTCGTTGCAGTGTGGACCATGGCCGATCTTGCGGCGCAAGGCGTGGGGCACATTCCCGTGCCTCCAATCTTTAAGCGTGCTGACGGATCGCCGATGGCCGCGCCGTTGCGTACGCCGTTAGCGCAAGATCGTGTGCTGTATGTAGGACACCCTGTGGTCGCCATCGTGGCCAACACGCGAGCGCAAGCACAGGACGCTGCAGAACAGGTCATGATTGATTACGTGGAGTTGCCTTGCGTGGTTGAGCCACATCGTGCACTGCTTGCCGATGCCCCGGTGATTTGGCCACAAGCGCCGGACAATATTGCTGCAGAGACGCGGCATGGTGATGCCGACAAAACGGCTGCTGCGTTTGCAAAGGCCGCGCATGTCACGCATCTCAAATTACACAATCAGCGATTGATGGCGTTTGCCCTAGAGCCGCGCGCAAGCATGGCGCAGTTTGAAGCCGGTCGATGGACCTTACATACACAGTCGCAACAGCCCACCGGTACACGGGACCTATTAGCCGCTGTGTTTAAAACCAAACCCGAAGATTTTCGTGTGATGGTTGGCGATATGGGTGGTGGCTTTGGCATGAAGACGGGTTTATATCCAGAAGATGCCGTGTTGTGTTTTGCTGCACGTCAGCTCGCACGTGCTGTGCGTTGGCGTGCCGATCGCAGTGAAGAGTTTTTGGCAGGACACATGGGGCGTGATCAACATTTCGACGCCGCGATGGCGTTAGATGCAACGGGCCGCATTCTGGCCTTGAAGATGGACATGATTTGCAACATCGGCGCATTACCGGTGGGCTCATCGGCGATGGTCCCATTGATGCTGGGTCCCAAAGTGCAGACGTCGGTCTACGACATACCGACGGTTGATTACCGCATTCGATGTGTGCTGACGAACACCATGGCCACCGGGGCTTATCGCGGCGCGGGTCGTCCGGAGGCCAATTACTTGATGGAGCGCTTGATTGAAAGTGCAGCGCGTGAAATGCGTATCGATCCGGTGCTGTTGCGTCAAAAAAATATGATCACGCCAAACGCGTTTCCGTACCGCGCACCGTTGGGTGATGTGTTTGATACTGGGGAGTTCGCGCGCGTGTTGCAACGCGCTGTTGAGGCGGCCGATTGGTCTGGATTTGAAGCGCGTCGGGTGGCCTCGTTACAGCGTGGTCAGTTGCGTGGTCGTGGTTTGTCGAGTTATATCGAATGGACTGGTGCGCTACTTACCGAAACCGTAGATATTGAAGTCGATGCCGAAGGTCATGTGACGGTATTTTCCGGCACCATGGCTATGGGGCAGGGTTTGCAAACTACGTACACTCAACTGATCACTGAAGTGCTTCAGCTGCCCGCGAAATCAGTGCAGTTGGTGCAAGGTGACACCGATCGCGCCAATGGGGTGGGGAGTGTTGGTTCGCGCTCTGCATTTGTGGGTGGATCCGCCGTCGTGTCTGCAGGCCGCAAAGTGATTGCGCGTGGAAAAGAATTGGCCGCTGATGCAATGGAAGCTGCGCTCAGCGATATCGAATATCGTGCAGGCGCATTTCATATTGCAGGCACTGATCGTCAAATTGGTTTGGCGCAACTGGCGAGTCAGCAACCCGAAAAACGTATTCGTGTCACGGCCACCGAAACGCCCTCGTCGCCCTCGTGGCCTAACGGTGCGCAAGTAGCCGAGGTGGAGATCGATCCTGAAACCGGTGTGGTTCAGGTGGTGGCGATGACTTCGGTAGATGACATCGGGCGCATCATCAATCACATGATTGTCGAAGGGCAGGTGCAAGGAGGAATTGCCCAAGGCCTTGGGCAAGCGCTCATGGAGGCGGTGACTTACGATGCTGATTCCGGTCAGTTGCTCACGGGCTCGCTCATGGATTACACCGTGCCACGTGCAGACGATATGCCGATGCAGTTGGAGAGCCATTTCGATGAAACCGTGCCGTGCACGACCAATCTACTTGGCGTGAAAGGATGTGGTGAGATTGGAACCATTGGTGCAGTTCCGGCGATCGTGCATGCCGTGATTGATGCATTAGCTGAACGCGGTGTGACACACATTGAAATGCCGATCACGGCTGAAAAGATCTGGCGTTTGTTGCACACCTAAGCCACCGCACGGTGTGAGTTTGGTATGTCAATACAAGCACTGAATGTCGCATGGCAAGTGCGCTCAGAGATGCCGCTGAATTTATCGCGTGCATTGCTGTTTTCTGTATTGGTGCATCTGTGTTTCGTTGGCGCGCTTTCGTGGTGGTCATTACAACCGATTGACACGCCGATGGTGCCGCCGCGTTTGGTGACTCGCTTGCAGCCGGCGCCATCGCCGCTACGCTCACACGAAGTCTCGCCAACACCGCCCGCGCGACAACCGCCTGCCGTTTCAACCCCCAAGACTGCGGGCGCAGTGGCCCCATCGGTGACGCCCGTCACGCCGGTGCTGCAAATGCCGAGCGAGGCTCCGCGTTCGGTTGAGCTTGCGCGTCCCGTGATTGCCACGCCCGAACCGCCGCGAGTCAGTAACACCGAAACAAGTAAAGCAACGGAAACAGCAAAACTCGCAGAGTCTGCACGTGGCACGGTATCGGCTGCACCTTCCACCGTGACGAGTAGTCCATCTGCGCCGCAGTCAGATGCCTTGGATGCAGGTGCAGTGGCGCGCTACCGACTCGAGCTGATGAGTAATGCACGTCGTTTTAAACGCTATCCACGACTCGCTTTAGATAACAACTGGGAGGGCCGCGTTGAGTTGCGCGTGAGTTTTTCTATGGAGGGCAAACGCTTGGGCATTAGCGTATTAAAAAGTTCTGGTCACAGCGTGCTCGATCAACAAGCCGTCGACATGCTTGGACGAACGAATGTCCCATTACCCGACACCCTGCGCGGCCGTGCGTTTACGCTCGATATTCCAGTGATTTATAACTTGCGCGAGGAAACCGGCGGCTAGTGTGCTGCGTTGGGGTGTTCTGGCGCGAAAGCCACGACATGATCCACGTCTAGACGAATGCCGATGCGCTCTCCAGTGGCATGGTTGTGATGGCTGGGCACCATCGCCAGTACTTTTCTTCCACTTTGCAGTTTGAGTGTGTACAGAATTTCGGCACCACGAAATGCTTTGTGAATCACTTCGGCTTGCAGGGGCGAGGCATCGTCGTGAACCACATCATCGGGTCGTAGCAGCACGTCGGCGGTACAGCCACCACTGCATACATCACATCCGACATGACAAGCCGGTGGAATATCGCCCTCGAGTATGCCGAGCTCAATTTCAACTTGATGGTCATTAAGAACGCGCGCAGGAATAAACGCGCCTTGGCCGACAAAGTTGGCGACAAAACGATTGACTGGACGATGATATAAATTCCACGCGGTGTCCCATTGCACGATGCGTCCGTCTTGCATGACGCCAATTTCATCGGCGATGGCGAAGGCTTCGTGTTGATCGTGCGTCACCAAAATAGCGGTCGTTCCACTGGCGTGCAAAATATCGCGCACTTCGAGCGTTAATCGTTCGCGCAAGGCGATATCCAGATTAGAAAACGGCTCATCCATCAATAGCAATTCAGGCTTTGGTGCGAGCGCACGTGCTAACGCGACGCGCTGTTGTTGCCCACCAGACAATTCGTGCGGATAGCGAGTCAAATGCTCTGTTAAGCCAACCAACGCCGCCATCTCGGTGATTCGTGCTGTCCGTGCGGCCTGATCGAGCGCGCGTAATCCAAACCCGATGTTATTGGCCACAGACAGGTGGGGAAATAGCGCGTAATCCTGAAACACCATGCCGATGCGGCGATGTTCGGTGGGGATTAAGGTGTCCGCTGAGGAGACAGTGACCCCCGCTAGCTCGATGCGTCCAGCCATGACCGGTTCAAAGCCCGCGATACAGCGTAAGAGCGTGGTCTTTCCGCAACCACTGGGACCAAGAATGCAGCCAATTTGTCCTCGCTTAAGCGTGAGCGACAGCCCGCGTACGACCCCTGTCTCTTA
>CAWUMP010000218.1:0-4264 GCA_963923385.1 uncultured bacterium
GATCCTCTCTGGTCTCGTGGGCTCGGAGATGTGTATAAGAGACAGGTGCGCGATTGCTGCGGTTAGCCTTCAGGTGATCGAGCTTTTGTGCAATCGTGTCGCGTAACTGACGATAGGTATCAAACAAATACAAACGTGAAATCGAACGGATCTGCCCTGCCCCTTTGCTCGGATCAATACCGAGCATGCGGATTTTTTCGGAGGTCAGCGGGAACCACGACGCAATATGCGGATAGCGCGCAAGGTCATCTTCACTGCGTGAATACTTTAATAAGTCCAAACCATTGACTACGCGATCTTGTGCGGGCAGCTTCACAATCGGTGCTAACGGATCGGTATTTGCCGAACGACCTTCTTCAAGTAATGCACCTTGGTCGAGGTCAAAGTGCATAAACTCGGCTACCGGAAATTCTTCAAGCGACGCAACGCGCTCGGTGTGTCCTTTGCCCCACGTGGCGTGTAATACACGTCGACGAATACGCAGGATGACTTCCATCCCGGTACCACCCAAACCGATAAACAATACCGGCATGAGTTTCTTTAAAGGTTGTTGATTCTCTGGCAAGACTTCGCCGGCCGCTGCGTTTTGAGTATCACTCATGTCAATGCTCCGCTTGAATCAAATCAGGTGAATTAACGACGACCGCTTAAGAACATTAGGATCAACGACACCAACGCAATCAAGCCGAGGGGAATAATCACTAACAGACCGGCAAGCTTTCCACCGATGATGGTCAGCACCACCACCAACGCCAAGGCCGTTAAGAACACAAATAAAAACCAACCCGCGGCATTGGCAGCACCCGGCGGGACGCGTTTACCGGCGAGATAGTTTGCGTAACCACCACGAATAAAGAAAAACGCAATCAACAACACCAACATCACACCACCACCAATCGCGTAATCACGTGGCTGTGGTCCCATATTTAAATTGATACTGGGTAATTGCACTGAAAACGGCGCCGAAGGCACCGATGGAATGGCCGGCAAGGGCGCAGGACCAGGGGCTGCAGGCGCGGGTGCACCAGGTGCAGGCAATGGTTGTGGGGTGGGAAGCGTAAAGCCACTGTTTTGTGTGGAGTCAGCCATGGTGTGCTCCTTGTTTAAAGTAAATAGTTAGCTGCGTAACGAAACTAAATGCCCATCGGCAACACCGGTTAAGGTCGGTGCACCAAAGCCGCGCTGCACCGTACCGATTTGTTGTCCAGAGGCAGAAAAAATAGGCGCTTGTGAAAACCGTCGAACCGAAATGCGACGTGGTGTGCCATCGACAGTAATGTCATAACTCGCTACGGCACGTGATAAACCAAACAACAATCCACCACCGCCCAGTAAGCCTAACAGCGCACCCATCGCCACCAACAACGGATAGAGCGGATAGTGCACACGAATAAACATCGGAATTTTTGTCATCGATGCATTCACCGTGGCGGGCGGCACAAACACTTCAGGCAGTGGGTCCCCGGGAAAGAGTTTTTGCAACAACGCTTGAAATTGCGGATCAAGCTCGAGCCGCTGATCATCAACACGGATTTGGATCTCAGCTGGTATATCCACGATACGACCAAACTCAAACAACGAAGATGGCGACCACACATCGGGCAATGGAAATTGCATCGGTACATTGACCGCCACATCCATGGCTTGCCCCGGACTCAGTGCGCGCAACTGGACCGGCTCGACGGGTAACGGAAATTGCAAACTGTTGGTCATGAATTGCGCACTCACTCGTCCACTTTGAATACGGTATGGAAAAAACGTGTTTTCAATGCCTGCGGGCATCCGCACCACAGACGGACGGTTCGATACGTCGATTTCCATCACCACCGTACGACCATCGCCGGCTAGTTGCGCGGTTGCGTTCTCTGTGGCGATCGGTGATTTAGGCACTAAACGCACCGATTCACTATCGAGTGGCTTTAATTGGGCAGGACGTTGTTGATACACCGTACCCAAACGATTGCTAGCAATCATTTGCTTTAAATATTCGCCCGCCTCTGGGCCATAGGCCAAGGCATACACCATCAATCCATTGGCTGAATACGCGTTGCCTTTGACTGGCATTCCTAAAGGAAACGCAAGACTGCGGGTGATCGCAGGTTCGCTGTGCACGAGCTTATAAAACTCGCGGTTACGTGCAGCTGTTTCTTGGCTGTTGTTGGGACTATTTTTGTTGTTGGTAAAAATCCAGAGAATACCGCTACCCGATTTAAACGGCCCACTGATGGTATTTTTAATCGCTTCATTAAAATCCGTATCGGCCAGCGCTTTTCCGCTTCCCTTGCGCGCCAAACTAATTTTTTCGACAGCACCACGAATATCGCCAGTGCGAGAACCAGCGTATTGCAAGACAGGTGAGGCGTTTTCAGGTGTGCTTTGATTGAACGACAAAACAAACACTTTGTCGTTAGCATCCGCAGCGACACCAATCGTGGCAACGACCAGCGGCCGCAATACCGAATTTGTATCGGTATAAAACGGCTCCATCCATCCAGAGTTTTGGACCAAAAATGCATGCTGCATAGCCAGCGATACGGGGTTCATCGCCAACAGCAAGGTGGCTATAACGACAGCACGCAACGAGAGAGTCTTCAGTGTCATTGATCGTCTTTAATTGATCTAAGCTTGCAGCAACCAACCTGGGATGGATTTCAAATCTGGGTGCGACAGATACAACGCGCCGTTATAAACAAACGCGTTGGTTTCCCAGGGCTTGCGTAATTTCATCGAAAAGAACATCGCAAGATCTGACGCCGGACCAAGCACTTGAAAACGCGTCATGACGCTATCGCGCTTGGCCAAAAAATCAGTGATGCTACCCACGTGCGGTGCACGCATCACCAGCATCGCGCCGTCTTTGAGCGACTCAACGATTGGAATCACCGCTTCGTCGTTATCTGCATTGGTGGTGGTCACGACTTCGGGTTCGAGCCACGGTTCTTCGGTCAGACGACGCTCCACACTCACTGAGCTATGACCGGACAACACACGCAGGCCAGAGGATTCATGTAAATCGTAATTTGCACGCCCCAATGAAACGTAGGCGGGCCCCCCCTCGCCTTCTCGCGTATCTGGATGCAACACCTGCATCCATAACCGTCCATCGCTGCCGCAATACGGCGGACCCAACGCAAACTGCGGGTGCACACCGGCAGGCTTCCAAGGCACAAAAATAAACTGGTTTCTACGCGGACTGGCAACCACCTGACCTTGGTCACTCAACCACAGTGCATCGTGCTGCGAGGCCAGTGCCGTGCGCCAACGTGCTTTCGGTAAATCGCGCGCAAGTTCACGGAACTGCGATGGCGCGTTGGCCTGCACTTCAATTAATACAGTCGAAGCATCTTTAGCGACCAGGACATAAATCTTGTCGTTTTTGATGACTGGCGCAGACACGCACACACCAATCTCTGCGAGCTCAACTTGGTAGCACATACGCAACGGATCGACGCGAATCAACGCCAGACCAAGATCACATGGCCAAATCAAACGCGTTTTCCCAGTCAACTCGAGGGCGTCAACTTGCCAATCTTCTGCTTCCTCTTCCGTGCGCTCAATACCCAAATACGGTGTCGGACCTGCAGAAGAATCGGGCGATAACTCCACCCATGTTTCAGCACTTGGAACCCAACAGTGAATGCAACCATTCATGGCATCAAGCGCCAGCAAGGTCTGCATCTGTAAACCAAACATGCCGACTAAAAAGCGATAACGACCCGGTGGCGGACGTTTGATTTCGCGCGGTGGGCTCGGATCTGTTTCTGCATAACCTTTCTGCAAGGTCAATGGCAGATCAGTCAGTTTTCCGCCGCGGATAAGACCAGTGGTTAATTGTTGACTACCCGCAGGCGACAGCCATGCACCGATGCATGCAGGTAATTTCTGCAATGGCTCACCCGTGTTTGGTGAATGCGAGAAACTCGGCGGAAAATACGCAGGCGCAGCTTCGGATGCGTCGTCTGCTGAAGCGGTGCTCACGCCACAGCCTAGCGCTTGCGCAATTTCAGCGGCCGACCATCGAGTATCTTGCATCGAGGTATCCGCCTTGGCATGCAAGCGAAAACGAGCACCATCAACCGACCACGTCGATTGCGACTGCTCGTCCAACCAAAGATCAATGGATGAATCTTGACTCACAACACGCCCCAGAAAAAATATTCGATGCGCTATTCGGGTTTCGGAATCCAGCCTTGCTCAGACTTAATCATCAGTAAGTTGCCATTGACTGGCACCACTTGCCCGGGTTGCGCCGAGGACAACACGG
>CAWUMP010000219.1:0-4244 GCA_963923385.1 uncultured bacterium
CTAAACGACGCACCCCCTTGGGTCGACCGGTGGTACCCGAGGTGTAGGCCATGTGCCCACGTGGTGCGACCACCGGACCATCGTATGTTGGTTGTTTCGCCAGCCATGGTTCATATGCCTGCATGCGCTGCGAGGCTGTCTCGACCTGCATCTGTGTATGGTCGTCAGGCAAATTGCACACCAACAGCGGTAATGCGTTAGACAAGCATGGCGCCAAGGGCGTTAATAAATCGGCTGAGATCAACAACGCTTTGGCACCACTGTCTTCGATGATGAAGCGCGCCTCTTCTGGAGTGAAATGCCAGTTAATCGGACAGTAATACACGCCCGCCGTACGACAAGCCAACACCACATCGCACACCACCGGATCATTACGTGTAAGCACAGCCAATACGTCGCCTTCACGCAAGCCCAGACGCAGCAAACCACCGGCCAAGCGTGCACCGCGCGCCGACACCTCACCGGCAGAACGTACCAAACCCGGAAAATGCAGTTCAGCGCTCATGTGTTTGCACATTAAAAAAATGATAACAATGCAGCGACAGAACGCGTCTACGCAAGCTGCGTGCGTTGCCAGTCAACAGCACAGCCGATTTACTGCTGTCGCTTGCGTTGTTCATCGATATCGATCGTATGAAAACCACCACCGCTGCTGGCGTACTCACGTGCGAGTGACTCTAACAGCGCGATCACCTCTTGATGACCTCGCGCACGTGCTAAGGCAAGTGGCGTTTGTCCCGCTGCGTTACGCATCTCCAGGCTTTGTAAGCCCCTCACCAACGCACGCACCAAAGAGACATTGCCCGAGTCAACCGCTGCATGTAAAGCACGATTACCTTTTCGATCAGCCAACGTTGGATCAGCATCACGCAACAACAAGGCATGCGCCACAATTGCGTTCCCCGAAAGTGACGCCCACTGTAATGGGGTTTCACCATCGGCATTGACGGCATTGACTTCGCTGCCCGCTTGCAAGAGCAGTCGCGTGAGCGTTGGGTCTGCATGTAATGCCGCGTAATGTAAAACCGTTTCACCATTGCGAGTGCGTGCCATCACTGGCGCACCGGCACGAAGCAACGCCCGCGTTAAGACCAGCATGTTTTTATCTACCGCACGATGTAGGGCGGTTTCGTGCTCGGCGTTGTAGCGCGCGAGATCAAGCGTTGCGCTGGCCAACAAACCTTCGGCCACTACTTCTTTACCTGCATCGATGGCTTCAAATAACCTGGCTTCACGACTACGCTCAACCAGTGGGGTTGCATCAACCGCGTGACTCCAAAGCGTCACGCACAAACCGCACAGCAAAAGTCGCCGCCACAGTTGGCGCATCGCTTGCATCATTTACGGCTCCACCAACGTACGCGCCAACACTTCCGATAGGTGCAGCGTCTCGCGACCAGTGCCCTGCTCGATTTGCTCACGACACGAAAACCCGTTGCTCACAATCAGGGTATTTGAACCCGCTGCACGTACGGCGGGCAATAAGACACGCTCGCCTATTTGTTGCGAAACGTCGTAATGATCGGGCTTAAAGCCAAAGGATCCAGCCATGCCACAACAGCCGGTGTCGGGTGCATTCACGCGATAACCGGCTGCTTGTAACAAGCGCACATCAGCAGGCACTGTGAGTACCGCCTTTTGATGACAGTGTGCGTGATACAACACCTCACCGCGATCACCTTGCGCAGGTTTAGTCGGACGCCATTGCAGCAGTTCTAAATATTCACCCAACGTATAGCTCTGCGCGGCCAAGCGCTGGGCACGCGCATCTGTTGGAAACAATTGACGCAACTCATCACGAAATACCGCTACACAAGAAGGCTCTAAACCCACCACCGGCACGCCAGCCAAGATGTCGTCGGTGTGCGCTTCAAGAATGTCATGCAACTGTTGGCGCGCTTCATCCAGCAAACCAAAATCGTACAGCGCACGACCACAACATAAACCGGTGTTAGGTAAAACCACTTCACAACCAGCTGCTTCTAAAACGCGCAGCGCAGCCACCGCAGCCGGCGGACGGAAGTGATTATTAAAGGTATCTGTCCATAAAATGACTTTGTGTGTTGTCTTACCCATCGCGGCCGAATGTTGTACGCGATGATGTTCACGCCACAGCGCACGGAAAGTTTTTTTGGCCAATGCCGGCAAACTGCGTTGCGATGCGATTCCCGCGATCTGTCGCGCAATCGGCGCAAAGATTGGCGATTGCGAGAAAAAATTTGCCACACCAGAAACACGACTAGCCAACGGCGCCCAACGGCCGATGCGCCCCATACTCCAGGCTTGTCGTGGTCGCGCATGTTTTTCGTAGTAGTGCGATAAAAACTCAGCCTTATACGTCGCCATATCGGTGTGTGTTGGACAGTCGCTCTTACAGCCCTTACAGGCCAAACACCAATCGAGCGCCTCTTTTAAGTCTTCATTTTGCCAACCATCGCGAATCAGTTCGCCTTGTAGCATTTCAGCAAACATGCGCGCACGACCCCGTGTGGAATAGCGCTCTTCGGAGGTCGCTCGATAGCTCGGACACATGGTCCCACCCGTTTGCGCACGACACTTGCCCATACCGATGCAATGCTCTGTGGCACGCGTAAAACCGTGGCCCACTTCACTGGTGAACGCAAAATGCGTTTGCAAAGTGATGGGCTTGTAGTTGAGACCTTGGCGTAAGTTTTGATCCACCCGATACACCGGGCCTTCGGCGTTAATCAGCTTGCCTGGATTCATGCGATTACGTGGGTCCCAAATACGCTTGAACTCACGCAAGGCTTGCATCAACTCTTCGCCATACATGGCCGGTAAAAATTCAGCGCGTGCCTGACCATCACCATGCTCACCGGATAATGAGCCGCCATACTTGACCACCAACGCCGCAGCATCTTTTAAAAAATTTCGCCAGTGCGCAATGCCCTGCGGTGTGCGCAATTCAAACGTAATACGCGCATGGATGCATCCATCACCAAAATGTCCATATAAAGACGTGCGATATCCATAACGATCAATGAGCGCCTGAAACTCGCGCAAATAATCACCCAAACGCAACGGATCGACCGCCGCATCTTCCCAACCCACCACGGGATCCGGGCCACGTTCGGCTTGTGTTGCACCCCGGTTGAGCGAGACAGCGGATGCGCCAGTTTCGCGGATCGTCCAAAGGCGCTGGATGATCGCTTTGTCCTCGAGTAACAACATACTTGGGCGCGGTGAATACGTTTCAAGTGTGTGCATCAACGCTTGCGCTTGCGCCACAGCGGCCGCTTGCGTATCGGCACCAAACTCCACCATCAACCACGCCTGGCCCTCGGGTAAGAGCGCAATATCATCGAGCTTTAGGCCGCGCTCGCGCAGACCACCAATGATTTTGTAATCTAAGCCTTCGCAGGCAATCGGCCCCGCCGGCAAGATCGTCGGCACGCTATCGCCCGCGGCATAAATATCGGCAAAGCCCAACACCAACACCACCCGCTGCGTGGGGTTCTTAACCAAGCGCGTGACCGCTTGCAGCGTGACGGCACAGGTTCCTTCTGATCCAACCAATGCACGCGCCACATGAAACCCGTTTTCGGGTAGTAACTGATCGAGGTTGTAACCGGAGACGCGGCGTTTAATTTTTGGAAATCCAGCACGAATACGCTCGGCATATCGATCACGCAAATCACGCAGCGCGGCATAGATCTCGCCCTGTCGGCCACCACCCGCGATGATGGCATTGAGCTCATCTTCACTGGTTGGGCCCACCCAAAAACGCGCGCCATCATAGGTGAGTACTTCGAGTGCCTCGATGTTTTCGACGGTTTTTCCGGCCATCACCGAATGCGCGCCACACGAGTTATTGCCAATCATTCCACCCAGCGTGCACCGGCTGTGTGTGGCTGGATCGGGACCAAAGGTTAAACCTTCACGTTCGGCTTCAAGCTTGAGTGCGTCGCACACCGTACCGGGTTCGACGTGCGCTGTGCGTGTCACGGCATCGATCGAACGTACGTGATTCATGTACTTCGAGCAATCAATCACCACCGCCACATTCACGGTTTGACCACATTGTGAGGTGCCACCACCACGCGCGAGTACCGGCACATCAAACACACTACAAATACGTAGCGTTGCTTCGATGTCAGCGGCATCACGTGGCAGCACAACCCCCACGGGAATTTGCCGATAGTTCGACGCATCGGCGGCATAGACCGCGAGGCTACCCGTATCAAAGCGCACTTCACCCGCAATGGCTGCACGCAACGCGGCGG
>CAWUMP010000220.1:0-4203 GCA_963923385.1 uncultured bacterium
ATCCTCTCTGGTCTCGTGGGCTCGGAGATGTGTATAAGAGACAGGATGGATGCCGATGGTGGCATCAAATTGCGCTTTGGTCGCACCACACTTTAATGCGATGGCGATGCCTTGAATGGTTTCGCCCGCATCGGGTCCGATCATGTGTGCGCCTAGCACGCGGTCTGTTTGCGCATCGACCACGAGCTTCATGAAAATGCGCGCAGTGTTTTCGGTCAGCGTGTGTTTGAGCGAACGAAAGCCCGTTTTATAAATATCCACCTGCGCAAATTGAGCGCGCGCAGCTTGTTCGGATAAACCCACGGTGGCAATGTTGGGGTGAGAAAACACAGCGGTTGGAATGTTGCTGTAATCCATACGCGTCGGTTGATCACGAAACAACGTGCGCGCCAAGGCCATACCCTCGGCGGTTGCGACCGGGGTGAGATTGATGCGATTGGTGACATCGCCGAGTGCATGAATAGAGGGAACCTGTGTTTGTAACAAGGCATTGACCGGAATCGCGCCGTCGGCTGCCAATGTCACGCCTGCAGCCTCTAGACCCAGACCGTCTGTGTTGGGTGATCGTCCAGTGGCAAATAATGCCAAGTCGGCCTCAAGCGTTTGTCCAGACGACAAGTGTGCACGCAGACCATGCGATGTTGTTTTTTCCAGTGCGGTGATGTCTGTCTCGAGCACAATCTGCACGCCTTTTTTGCGCATTTCTTCAGCCAGTAATCCGCCAAGTTCGGTATCAAATTGACGCAGCAATTGTTTGCCGCGATACACCAACGTGGTAGGTACACCTAAGCCTTGAAAGATTGATGCAAACTCCACAGCGATGTATCCACCGCCTACCACGAGGGCACGTTGCGGTAATGCTGGTAGCGCAAACGCCTCGTCAGAGGAGATCGCGAATTCAATCCCAGGAATGGCTGGCATCACCGGACGTGCGCCAGTGGCAATCAGAATATGTTTGGCGCGGTAGTGACGATCACCACATGCCACGGTGTGGGCATCGATCACGGTGGCGCGGTGACGCAACACCTTCACCCCAGCGTTTTCTAGGAGTCGCGCGTAAATGCCATTGAGGCGTGCGATTTCGCGATCTTTGTTTGCGAGCAGTGTTGGCCAATGAAACTGCGCAGGTGGAATCTGCCAGCCAAAGCCTTGCGCATCGTCGAGCTCTTCATGCACATGGGCGGCATAAGAAAATAATTTTTTTGGAATACAGCCAATATTGACGCAGGTGCCACCCAAGTGACGTTCTTCGGCAACGGCTACGCGCGCACCATAGCTCGCTGCAACCCGACTGGCGCGTACGCCACCGGATCCGGCACCAATCGTAAACAAATCAAAATCAAAGCTTGGCATCAGTGTTTCTCTGCGTGTGAAGGAATCCATTCCCAACGACTGGCATCACCACGGACACGTTGCTCAACACGCAGTTTGCCTAAATGACCATGCAGTGAGCGTAGCGCGACCGGATGCACTTTGGCAGGCACATCGTCATACACTGCAGCAACCAAGGTCTCGCTATCTACTGGTCCCAAGCGTTGCATGGCTGCGATGACTTTGGCTTCGCGCGCCAAACGATGCGCAATCAGGCGTTGGGCTTCTCGGTGCGGTTCGCCAATCAAATAACCATGACCGGGAGCAAAGACAGCCACAGGAAGTTGGGTGAGCATTTCAAGCGATGCCAGGTAAGCAATCATGTCGCCATCGGGTGGATTGATCACCACGGTCGAGCCCTGCATCACATGATCACCTGTAAACAACATTTGCGTGTTTTCCAGCAGATAGCATAAGTGATTGGAGGCGTGACCTGGCGTGTGAATCGCGCGTAAGGTCAGCGGGCCAATCGGTAATCGCGCATCGTGTTGCAGCACATGGTCCGGCGCAAAGGCGGGATCTTGATTGCGTCCTTCGGGTGCGGGTCGACCATAAATGCTTGCGCCAGTTGCCGCTTTGATGCGCCGTGCCGCAGGCGAGTGATCGAGGTGTGTGTGTGTGCACAAAACCCATCGAATACGTCCAGCGCCCGCAGCGAGAATCGCGTCAACGTGTACGTCTAGGTCAGGACCCGGATCAATCACCGCGATTGCGTCGGTGCCAACCAAGTAGGTGTTGGTCCCAGGGCCCGTCATAAAACCCGGGTTGGGCGCGATGAGGCGTGTGACGTAGGCATCGAGCGTTTTCGGCACGCCCGCGATCAGTTCGTAACTGGTGTTGCCTTGCTCATGCGGATCGCACCAATGAATTTCGGCGTATGCAGGCATGCCGCGACGAAATAATTTTTTTCCTTCACGACCTACGCCCCAACACGGTTTGTTGGTGACGATGTCGGTCCGATCGCGCGCGAAATGAATGATTTGCTCGGCGCGTTCGAACGGCACAATTTCCTCTAAGGAAACACGGGTCGGATGCACTAACTCAATTTCATTGCGTGCGCAAGCCGCGAGAGCGTCTTGCGCGCTAATCCAACGACTGTCGACGGTTTCGCTCGCATCATGTGAGCCCAGTTGACCCACTGGTGCGTGGGCGACAAAAAAGCGCGTCGTAAAGCGACGTGGTCGACCCGGGGCAGTGATCCAATGCGCAAAGTAGGCCAATGAATGCGCGTCGATGAACAGTTGCTCTTGTTCGAGTAACGCACCAAAACTCAGTGTGCCGGCGTTGACGGCAGCACGATGCACACTCAGCGATGCAGCACGCTCTGCGCTGACTGGCGCACCATGCGCATCAATAGCCAGCAAAATGCCAGACTCTTCAAAGCATTCTCGAACCGCTGCAACCCAATACGCCAACCCACCTTCAGGTAAATCGAGTCGGGCGCTGGCTTGTTGATCATCCAGGCCGATGACGTGTGCCAACGCCAATGTATCGCTCGCATCGACTGCGCCACCCGGAAACACATAAGCGTTCGCCACAAAGGCAGCGGTCGGACTGCGTTTGAGCATCAACACTTCGGGCCCGTTCGCTGCATCGCGAAGCAATAAGACGGTGGCTGCCGGACGCGGCAGCTGACGGGTGGGTTCGTGGTCGCGCGTCATCGGTGATGGCGCTTAGAGCGTCAGCACAATTTTGCCGATGTGCGTAGAAGATTCCATGAGCGTGTGCGCTGCGGCGGCTTGTTCAAGCGCAAAGGTTTTAAAAATCACCGGCTTGATTTTTCCTTGTTCAAGCAAAGGCCAAATCCGTGTACGGAGTGATTGCGCAACGGCACCTTTAAACGCCACGGTGCGTGGTCGTAAGGTCGAGCCGGTAATGCGTAAGCGTTTACGCATCACTTCATTGAGGTCGATATCGGTTTTGCTACCGCGTAAAAACGCAATCATCACTAAACGACCATCTTCGGCGAGTGCTTTGAGTTCTTTGGGAACGTAATCGCCACCGACCATATCTAGAATCACATTGACCCCGGCCCCGTTCAGTGCAGTTTTTAATTCGGCTGCCCAGTCGCCGGTTTTGTAGTTAAAGGCTTTCTCCGCGCCGAGTTGGACGCAAGCGGCGCATTTTTCATCGCTACCTGCAGTGGCAAAGACGCGATGACCCAGTGCTTTGGCCATTTGGATGGCGGTCACACCAATACCAGAAGACCCACCTTGTACCAACAGTGTTTCGTCTGCTTTTAGTTCACCGCGATCAAACACGTTGCTGTACACCGTGAAGAACGTTTCGGGTAAGGAAGCCGCTTCAATCATCGACAAGCCCTTGGGAATTGGCAGGGCTTGTACTTCAGGCACCACGCAATATTCTGCATAGCCGCCACCATGGGTCAGTGCGCACACTTGGTCGCCGATTTTCCACATCGTGACCGAAGCGCCCACAGCCACCACGCTGCCAGCGATTTCTAAACCTGGGAGATCGGAGGCATCCGGCGGAGGTGCGTAATTTCCGGCGCGTTGCAATGTGTCGGGTCGGTTCACGCCAGCGGCGGCCACATGCACCAAAATTTCGTGCGCTTTGGGCGTGGGTAATGCGCGTTGTGTTGGTTTTAGTACATCGGGGCCACCGGGTTGAGAAATTTCGATGGCACGCATTTGGGCTGGCAAGGTTGAGGCCATGTTTTAAGCTTCCAGTGTGTGTAAGTAAAGTGTCGATAAAGCGTAGCGATACAGAGCGTAGATGATAGCGCACGGTATGATGCATTTCGCTTTTTATTGCGGAGTGCCGCGTGCCTCTTTGGTTGAAACACTGCTGCATTTCGCTATGTGCGCTTGG
>CAWUMP010000221.1:0-4196 GCA_963923385.1 uncultured bacterium
CTGCTGCAGCCTGTGCCGCTGCTGCTGCCGCCGCCACCGCCGCAGCAGCACAACAAGCAGAAACCATTGCGATGCAAGCGGCGAGCCAAGCGGCTGCTGCCACTAAACTCGCCACAGAGGCCGCCGCCAACGCCGCTAAAATGGCGACGGACGCAGTCAACGCTGCGCGTAGCGTGAACAGCACTGGTTATCCCAAAGACAATACGTAATGCTGATGCGTGTCTGGCTCGTCGGATTATTTTTATTTTGTTTGCAAGGCCAGCTCAATGCAGCTTTGCCACAGGTGGCCACGCGCGGTGGCGTGCCGACACTTGCGCCGTTGGTCGCGCAAGTCACACCCGCGGTGGTCAATATTGCGGTGATCACACGCGCAGCAGAAGAAAATCATCCGCTCGCGCGCGATCCGTTTTTTCGGCGCTTTTTTGGTTTGCGATCGGCAGAGCCACAAGTCTCGGCGGGTTCTGGTGTGATTGTCGATGCGCGTGCCGGTTACGTGCTTACCAATCATCATGTGATCAAAGATGCCACCGAAGTGTATGTCACGCTCAAAGACAATCGACGCTTTCCAGCGCGTTTGATTGGTAGCGACGCCGGTACTGATATCGCGTTACTCGCTATTGCACCGGAGGGCTTAAGTGAGTTGCGTTTTGGCGATTCGGATGCATTACAAGTCGGCGATTTTGTGTTGGCGATTGGTAATCCGTTTGGCATTGGACAAACCGTCACTTCGGGGATTGTGTCTGCGCTCGGTCGCTCAGGATTATTACCAGAGGGCTTTGAAGACTTTATTCAAACCGATGCATCGATCAATCCGGGCAATTCGGGTGGCGCGCTGATCAATTTAAAAGGCGAACTGATTGGCATTAATACGGCCATCATTGGACCGTCGGGCGGCAATGTAGGCATTGGTTTTGCGGTGCCGACGAGTATCGCGCGTGCAGTGATGGCGCAATTGATTCGCTTTGGAGAAGTGCGTCGAGGCCGGTTGGGCATCAGCATGCAAGATCTCACGCCAACCTTGGCCCGCACATTGGGAGTCAGTGCACGTGAGGGTGCAGTGATTGCACAAGTGCAACCTGGTTCTCCTGCGGCGCAAGCTGGTTTACGCGAGGGTGATGTCGTGCTCGCAGTGAATGAACGTGGGGTGCGTGGATCGGCTGATTTACGTAATCGTTTTGGTTTGTCGCCTGTGGGTGAAGTGTTAGAGCTACGTATTGCGCGTGGAGCAGAAGAGCGTCGTGTGCGCGTGCGGATAGGTGAGCTTGAATCAAGCGCAGTGGCTGGGGCAGAAGCATTACCTCAACTGGCGGGTGCGGCATTGGCCAATGCCGAGCGTTCGGTGGGGCCGATTCGTGAACCTGTGGTGTTAGTCACACGTGTAGAGCCTGGCAGCATCGCATTTCGTACAGGCTTGCGCGCGGGCGATGCAATTATTGGTGTCAATCGCCGGCGTACGGGTTCAGTCAATGAGTTGTCGGTATTGTTGCGCGGCACCGATCGAGCGCTACTCAACGTTTTGCGCGGCGATACGCTACTCACTATCGCGTTACGCTAAGTGACTTGCGTTACGCTCGGCCACTTTTATAACGCAGCGTCGTGATCCTACTCGCGTACGCGTGCGAGCTTCATCACTTCTGGTAAGCGACGCAGCGCGCGCATCACCCGCGCTAAGTGACTGCGGTTGCCCACTTCGAGGACAAAACGCATCGTGGCATACACACTCGAGCGGTCTTCATCAGTGGAGATCGAATCGATGTTTGATCCAGCCTCGGCAATTTCTGCGGCTACTTTGGCGAGTACGCCGCGTTGATTCGTTACCGTCGCAAGAATCGCACATTGAAATAAACGCGTGGTGTCGCTGGCCCATTCGACATCAATCCACTGCTCGGGCTCGGTGCTGCGTGAGCGCTGAATGTGTCGACAATCAGATACATGCACTACCAAGCCTTGGCCTTTTTTCATCGAACCCGCAATCGCATCACCCGGAATAGGACGACAACACGAGGCCAGTTGGATCGCCGTGCCCTCGGTGCCACGAATGACCACGCTGGCCGTCGGGCGTGCGGCTTGGCGCAACTCTGCACTGTCTGTTCGACGCAGTAAACGACGCGCAACAACAGCGGGCAAGCGCTTGCCCATGCCGATATCCGCGAGCACTTCGTGCCGTGTGTTTGCGCCACCTTCTCGAATTAACCGTTCCCATGCTGCAACATCGGTGGTGAGTAAACTCGCATCGAGCGCACGCAACGCTTGTTCGAGCAAGCGTTCACCCAACGCAGCAGATTCGTTGTACTGCATGGTTTTGAGAAAGTGACGAATGTTGGAGCGCGCTTTTCCTGTGCGTACATATTGCAACCAACCTGGATTGGGCTTGGCGTGGCTCGCCGTAATAATTTCGACGCGATCACCATTGCGTAGTTCGGTACGTAACGGCACGAGTTCGCTATTGACCTTTGCGGCCACGCATCGATTGCCGATATCGGTGTGTACAAAGTAAGCAAAATCAACCGCGGTGGCACCACGCGGCAGTGACAGGATTTTTCCTTTGGGCGTAAAAACGTACACCTCATCAGGAAACAAATCGATCTTCACGTGCTCAAGAAACTCGTGTGGATCGCCAGATTGATGCTGAATTTCGAGTAACGACTGCAACCATTGATGCGTTTTTTTCTGTAATTCAGAGAGCGTTGCTTCGTCTTCTTTGTACATCCAGTGCGAAGCCACGCCTGCTTCGGCCACGCGGTGCATTTGTTCAGTACGGATCTGAATTTCCATGGGCGTGCCAAAGGGCCCAATCAATGTAGTGTGCAGCGAACGGTAACCGTTAGCTTTAGGAATGGCGATGTAGTCTTTAAATTTTCCGGGTACTGGCTTGTACAAACTATGCAGCGCGCCGAGGGCGAGATAGCACTCAGAAACTTCTTTCACGACCACGCGAAAACCGTAAATGTCATGCACCTCGGAAAACGATAAATGTTTTTCCGTCATCTTTTTGTAGGTGCTGAAGATGTGCTTCTCGCGACCACTCACGTCGGCGTGCAGCTGCGCTTCATCAAGTTTGGTGCGTAACGCGACTAGCGCTTTCCCAATCACCTCACGACGATTGCCACGCGATGCGCGGGTGGCTTTTGCCAACACGCGATAGCGCAACGGATAGAGATGCGAAAAAGCCAGCTCTTGGAGCTCTTGATAGAGTGCGTTTAAACCAAGCCGGTGTGCAATCGGTGCGTAAATCTCCATGGTTTCGCGTGCGACACGCCGGCGTTTGGTCGGCGACACGGCCCCCAAAGTACGCATGTTGTGCAAGCGATCGGCCAGCTTAATTAAAATCACCCGAACATCGCGTGCCATCGCCAGCAACATCTTGCGGAAGTTTTCTGCTTGCGCGTCTTCGGCAGATTGAAACTCAATCTTATCGAGCTTGGATAAACCATCGACCAACTCAGCGACAGGTTGGCCAAAGCTCGCGGTAATTTCGGCTTTGGTGATGGCGGTATCTTCCATCACGTCATGCAACAACGCCGCGACTAACGCCTGACCATCTAAACGCCAACCGGCAAGAATTTCGGTGACCGCGAGCGGATGTGAGATGTACGGCTCGCCAGATTGCCGTGTTTGTCCGGCGTGAGCAGCCTCAGAGAATTGATAGGCTTCGCTTAGGCGCGCAAGGTCCGGTGCCTTGAGGTACTGAAACAGGCCTTCATTGATTGCGGACACGGTTGCCATGGACGCGGGCCTGAAGAAAAAAACATGCGGGCGCAATGCACCCGCGTGTGGTGTTAAGCGGCCGGCAGAATGGGTGCCGGTGTGGCGACGACAGGTGCACTGACGACAGCTGGAGTGCGTTTGAGAATTTCAACGCCGACTTTACCGACGGAAATTTCACGCAACGCGATCACCGTTGATTTATCTTTGTTTGGATCGACCATCGGCGAAGCACCGGAGCTCAGCTGCCGAGCGCGAAAGGTTGCCGCTAGCGTGAGCTGAAAACGGTTGGGGATGTGTTTGAGGCAATCGTCGACGGTGATGCGAGCCATATTCAGTTCCCAGTGGTAAAGCATTCAGGGTGACGCGCAAGCTGCGCGGAAGTGCCAAGCCGAGTGGCTCGGATGACGGCGAGTAGGTCGCGTTGCGCCTCATCGAAGTCCTTGTTAATAATAACATAATCGAACTCAGGCGCATGGTCGATTTCAGCC
>CAWUMP010000222.1:0-4189 GCA_963923385.1 uncultured bacterium
AACTTGGAAAATTGAGGCGCCACAGCGTATAATTGTGGTCTTCGCGGTGGGCCGCACCTTGGCGAGCCTATTGTTGCCCACTCACCCCGTACAGTTCGCCCCCTAATTTTTTACTGCATTCTTTTTTACCCCCATCTTTTTCCCTACAGGTTTTGCTCATGAGTCAACACGACAAGGTCGATTCGACGCGACGCAATCTGGTGATTGCAACTGGTGCCGCGGGTGGTTTAGCGGCTGCGGCCGTCGCAGTGCCGTTTGCAGCAAGTTGGATGCCCTCGGAGCGCGCGAAAGCAGCTGGTGCCGCAGTCGAGGCCGACATTTCAAAACTCGAACCAGGTCAGATGATGGTTGTCGAGTGGCGTTCAAAACCCGTGTGGATTGTGCGTCGGACCAAAGAGCAACTCGAGGGTCTGAAAAAAGTGGCGACGCAAATGGCTGATCCCCAGTCCAATGTGCCACAACAACCCGAGTACGCAAAAAATGAAACGCGCTCGATTAAGCCTGAGCTCTTGGTGGTAGTGGGGATCTGCACGCACTTAGGTTGTTCGCCCAGTTCGAAGGGTGGCGATGCGAAAGCCGACATGGGTGCCGATTGGGAGGGGGGGTTTTACTGCCCATGTCACGGCTCGAAGTTTGATTTAGCTGGCCGTGTTTACAAAGGCGTGCCTGCGCCAACGAATCTTGAAGTGCCGCCGCATGCGTACGTATCAGACACCACGTTGCTCATTGGCGACGACAAGAAGGGAGCCTAAGTCATGTCCCGTCATATCACTGCATTGATGGCGTGGTTTGATGCACGGATGCCGAGTGCCGGTATCGAGTACCGCAAACACATGTCGGAGTATTACGCGCCCAAGAATTTTAATTTCTTTTACTACTTTGGTGCGCTCTCGATTCTGGTGTTGGTGATCCAGATCGTGTCAGGTATTTTTCTCACCATGAACTACAAACCTGATGCCGCGCAAGCGTTCGCATCGGTTGAATACATCATGCGAGACGTGCCTGGTGGTTGGTTGATTCGTTATATCCACTCCACGGGTGCCTCCGCGTTCTTTGTGGTGGTGTATCTGCATATGTTCCGTGCGTTGCTCTACGGTTCATTCCAGAAGCCGCGCGAACTGGTGTGGATTTTTGGTGTGCTCATTTATTTGTGCTTGATGGCTGAGGCATTTATGGGCTATCTCTTGCCTTGGGGCCAGATGTCGTACTGGGGCGCGCAAGTGATCGTCAATTTATTTGCCGCGGTGCCGCTCATCGGCCCAGATTTAGCGGTGTGGATTCGTGGTGATTACGTGGTGTCGGATGCGACGTTGAACCGCTTCTTTGCGCTCCATGTCATTGCCGTACCGTTAGCGTTGATTGGTTTGGTGGTGGCGCATATTTTTGCGCTTCACGATGTGGGCTCGAACAACCCCGATGGCATCGACATCAAAAAACATAAAGACGCTGCTGGGCACCCGCTTGATGGCATTCCATTTCACCCCTATTACACGGTGAAAGATATTGCCGGTGCGATTGTGTTCCTCGCGGTGTTTTCAATCGTGGTGTTTTTTATGCCGGAGTTTGGCGGCTATTTTCTTGAGTACAACAACTTTGTTCCGGCCGATCCATTGAAGACGCCGGCGCATATCGCGCCAGTGTGGTATTTCACGCCGTTTTATTCGATTCTGCGTGCTGTTCCGCCGTTGTTTGGCTCACAGTTTCCTGGCGTCGTTGCCATGGGTCTAGCGACCATGATTTTATTTTTCTTGCCATGGTTAGATCGCGCGAAGGTGAAATCCATTCGTTATCGCGGCCCATATTTCAAAACTGCACTCTCGCTCTTTATCGTGTCGTTTTTAATCTTAGGCTACTTGGGCGTCGAGCCCACCAACGTCTGGGGTCAATTTGGTGCTTGGTTGGGAGGCGCTGAACGCGCAACGGTGGTGGCACGTATTTGCACCGTTATCTACTTTGGCTTTTTTATTTTGATGCCTTGGTACACCGCCAAAGATTCTTCCAAACCGGTTCCAGATCGGGTGCCAGCATGAGCCGCCAGAGGTCTGTTATGAAAAAGCTGCTATTTGTTCTTTTCTTTTTACCTGCCGTTGCGCTGGCCTCTGGCGATGCGGCGTATCGCCTGGATCGTGCGCCCATCGATCCTAAAGATCTGGTGAGCTTGCAGGCCGGTGCACGCACCTTCGTGAACTACTGCTTGAACTGCCATGGCGCGCAACATTTGCGCTACAGCCGTTTGCAAGATCTTGGCTTAACGGAGGCGCAGATCAAAGATAACTTGATGTTCACCACAGAAAAAATTGGTGACACCATGAAGATCAGCGCGCCTGCTAAAGATTCAAAGCAATGGTTTGGCGCACCGCCACCAGACTTATCGGTGATTGCGCGATCACGTGGTGCCGACTGGCTGTACACGTACTTGCGCACGTTTTATCGCGACTCAAAAACAGCGACTGGTTGGAATAACGCTGTGTTTCCAAATGTGGGGATGCCACATGCGTTATGGACCTTACAGGGCGAGCGCGGCTTCGAGGTCGTCCATAGCAAAGACGCATCTGGGCACGAGTCGGTTGAGCAAAAGTGGGTGCAACTCTCACCGGGAACGCAAACGGCTACGCAATACGACACCACTGTGCGTGACTTGGTGAACTTCCTCACTTGGATGGGAGAGCCTGGCGCCAATACCCGTAAGCAAATTGGTTATGTTGTGCTGTACGTGCTTGGTGTGTTGTTTATCCTCGCGTATTTCTTGAAGCGCGAATTCTGGAAAGACGTGCACTAAGACTTTGTTGTTGTGGTTCGTTCTGTGGCGACTTGCCCTGAACGCACATTTGGCCGGGCGGGTGACCGTCCGGCCTTCGTTTCTGAGGAACTCGTCTCATGATGCAACTTTACTCCGGCACCACCTGCCCATTTAGTCATCGCTGCCGATTTGTGTTGTATGAAAAGGGCATGGATTTTCAGGTGATCGATGTCGATATGTTTAATAAGCCCGAAGACATCGCGGTGATGAATCCCTACAACCGATTGCCGGTGTTGGTCGAGCGCGAGCTCATCCTGTATGAATCAAACATCATCAACGAATACATCGATGAGCGCTTCCCGCACCCACAGTTGATGCCAGCCGATCCGTTCTGGCGCGCGCGTGCGCGCTTGATGTTGTTCAATATGGAAGCAGAGTTGTTCTCGCAGATCGAGGTGCTCGAGTCAGCCAAAGACAAACAAATGGATCGTGCGCGTGCGCAGGTCAACGATCGACTCACTGAGCTTGCGCCCGTATTTACGCGGACCAAATTTATGTTGGGTGATGAGTTCAGCATGTTGGATGTTGCGATTGCCCCGTTGCTGTGGCGATTAGATCATTACGGCGTCAAGCTAGGTAAGGCGGCCGCCCCACTGATGAAATATGCCGAGCGGATTTTTTCGCGGCCTGCGTTTATTGAAGCGCTCACGCCATCAGAAAAGGTGATGCGCAAGTAAACATGGCTGAGAGCGAGATTTCTACCAAGCCGTATTTGCTACGCGCACTGTATGAGTGGTGCGTGGACAACGGCTATACCCCGCATGTAGCGGTCAAGGTAGATGCGCAAACGCAAGTGCCAGCGGAGTACGTCAAAGGTGGCGAGATCACGCTCAACATCAGTCCGACGGCAGTGCATAAGCTAGAAATCGGCAATACCTTTATAGAGTTTTCTGCGCGCTTCGGTGGTGTCGCACGACAAATCATGGTGCCCGTCAGTAATGTGCAAGTGATTTACGCGCGCGAAACTGGTCAAGGCATGAGCTTCGATGTTGATGTGCCGCAGGCGGAGGGCGTTGCACGCGCGCCCTCGGCTGAACCCAAGTTAGTGGCTCCGCTTGAAACAAATGGCGATGAGCCTCCAGAGCCGCCCCGCCCCTCGCCAAGCGGTCGGCCGGCACTGCGTCGCGTGAAATAGCGCAGTAATTAACTGCGCGCTCAGACCGCGTAAAGACTGCCTGATTCCCCTGCGATTAATTTACGCAGCATGGCCGACTCTAAGTGTGGCGCGAAGAGTTCGATAAAGGCATAGACGTAACCGCGTAACCAAGACCCGCGCCGCACACCCAGTCGCGTGGTACTTGATTCAAATAAATGCGCTGCATCGATGGCGCGTAAATGTTGATCACGCTGAGGATCAAATGCCATTTGCGCAACGATACCTACACCGAG
>CAWUMP010000223.1:0-4160 GCA_963923385.1 uncultured bacterium
AGGTGTCAATGCAAACGGTCTACGCGGTGGCGTGCAATATTGGGATGCGCAATTTGATGATGCCCGCTATGCGATTGCAATCGCACGCACAGCCTTTGCGCACGGCGCAGCATTACTCAATTACTGCCGTGTGATTGCGTTGTTGCAAGATCAAGGCCGCGTCAGTGGAGCGCGTGTGCTAGATCAAGAAACGCAGCAAACGTTTACGTTACACGCGCGTTGTGTCATCAATGCAACTGGTGTTTGGGTCGATGACATTCGTGCCATGGAAAGCGGATTAGCGCAGCGACCCAAGATGCTTGCGCCAAGCCAAGGTGTGCACTTGGTGGTCGATCGGCGTTTTTTACCTGGCCAACGCGCCTTACTCGTGCCCAATACAGCGGATGGTCGCGTGCTGTTTGCTATTCCGTGGTTGGGTGCCATTGTGTTAGGAACCACGGACACTCCGCGACAAGACACGCCCACCGAGCCGGCGCCGTATCCAGAAGAAATTGATTTTATTTTGCACGAAGCCGGACGCTACTTGGCATCTGCACCGACGCGCGCAGATATTCGTTCGATGTGGGTGGGGCTGCGACCATTGGTACAAACCGAGTCCGGTGTTGCGTCTGCCAATGCCACAACTGCGACCAGTCAATTGTCGCGTGAACACACCATCGTTGTTTCACGAGCCGGCTTGTTGAGCGTGACTGGTGGCAAATGGACGACCTATCAACACATGGCACTGGATGTACTCGGTGCCTGTGTGCAACACGAATTGTTGCCGCGCAGTGCATTGCGTGCGCGTGCACAGTCACGCCTGTGGGGCGCGCCAGCGTTAGCCAGCGCTTCGTTGACTGAGGTCTCGCGCTTAGCGATGTATGGTGATGAGGCCGCGCTCGTGCAAGCCTTACCCGATGCCGATCGGATGTTGACCCCAGAATTCAGTGTTGCGATGGTGCGCTTTGCAGTGCGCTACGAATTTGCGCGCACGATTGAAGATGTTTTAGCGCGGCGTTATCGGCTATTGTTTTTAGACGCACAGTTGGCTGCGCAGCTGGCGAGGCCGGTTGCCGAGATATTGCGCGAAGAATTGGGCGCAGGCTTTGACGTGCAGCAAGCGGTCCAGCGTTTTCATCTTCTCTGTTTGCGCTATCAGGGGGAGTTGAACGCCACCGATAATTGACTCGCGGCCGACAAAAATGCCGCCTCAGTGGCTTGCGTAATTTGGATGGTGGGCGCTTGATTAAGCTGCGCATAATTGTGATGTGATGATCGGTGGTAGGCCGCATCGTAGTGATGATCGAGCAGGCTACCCACCAGCGTCGACCAGTCGCGCAAATGAATCAGTTGATGCCATTCAGCAATCTGGGTGCTGCCATGTAATGCGTGTAAGTGCTGCAGACGATCTGCGAGTTGCGCCGGTTCCTGAAAGAAATGGGCATATTCTTCGCATAACAATTGAATGCGTGTTTCCCGATGCGCATCAATGCGCAAACACGCTGCGCGTCGCATGCACTCCATCAACATATCGGGCACTTGCAGCTGCCCGATTTTTTTAGATTCGCCTTCCACAAACACCACTCGCGCGGGGTTGAATTGACGCAGGGTGTCCCAGAGCATGCTTTCAAACATTTTTTGGCTCGGCTGCGCTGCGCCGGGCTCTTCACCCAACACCGAACCACGATGCGCGGCCAGCGCTTCCAGGTCGAGAACCTGCGCATGTTGTAATCGCAGCGCGCGTAATAGTCGGCTCTTACCGCTACCGGTTGGGCCATGAATCACTTGAAAGCGGAGTGTGAGCGGTAATTTGTCTAGGGACTCAATCACATAACGCCGCCAGGCTTTGTATCCACCGCTGATGCTATGTGCATCCCATCCAACTTCGCGCAAGACATGCGCCATCGACCCCGAACGCTGACCGCCACGCCAGCAATACACTAACGGTCGCCAGGTGCGCGGACGATCGACAAACAGATCTTGTAAGTGATGCGCGATATTTTTTGAAACAAGTGCAGCGCCTAACTTGCGTGCTGCAAAGGGCGAGACTTGTTTGTATAGCGTGCCGACTTCGGCGCGTTCGGTGTCGCTGAGCACTGGGGCATTGATCGCGCCTGGTACATGATCAAGCGCATATTCAGCGGGCGAACGAACATCGATGATGGTGTCAAAATCAACGAATGCCTGCGGGTCGACGCGTGTGGTGTGTTTGCGCGCGGGTTGCTGCGCATCAGCGGGTGCGTTCATTGTGGCTTTTGCAACATCGGTGAAAGAACGCGCCAGACGTTGTCGTGCATGCGCGCTTGTGCCGCGGCGGTCGGATGAAGTTGATCCGCTTGAAAGAAGCTGCGTTGGTCAGCGAAACCTTCAAATAAAAAGGGCACGAGCGCAGTGCGATGTTGTTTCGCCAATTCGGCAAAAGCGCGATCAAACGCTTGGGTGTAGCTTGGCCCATAGTTTGGCGCCATCCGCATACCCACGAGCAAGACGCGTGCATTGGCTTGTTGACAGGCCACGATCATCACCGAAAGATTGCGTTTCATTTCGCTCACCGGTAAGCCGCGCAAGCCATCGTTGGCGCCCAGTTCAAGAATCACGATGCTAGGCTGATGTTGCTTTATGAGCGAGGTTAAACGCGCACGTCCTCCAGCGGTTGTTTCACCACTGATGCTGGCATTCACGAGGCTATAATCAGATGCTTGTTGGCGCAGCCGTCCTTCTAAGTGCGTCACCCAGCCTTGATCGATCGCTAACCCATAGGCGGCAGACAAGCTGTCACCCAAGACCAAAATCTTGTTCGCAGCCAATGCGGGCATGCATGTAGATAACCCCAACACCATGAGCCAGCACACCGAGCGTAATTTCATTCCGACCCCAAGCGATCGGCACGCGCGTGCGCGGGCAGCGGTACAAGCAGGTGCGGTCTTGGTGGCAAGTGGAATCAACAAAACGGTATCCAGTGGATCGGGTGAGTTGGTTATTTTGCGCGAGATTGATTTCGCCGTCACGCGCGGTGAGGCCGTGGCGATTGTTGGTGCCTCTGGTTCAGGAAAGTCGACCTTACTGTCGATTTTGGCAGGCTTGGATACACCCACGCAGGGCGAGGTGTGGCTTGCTGGTGAATCGTTGTTTACGTTGTCAGAAGATGCGCGCGCACAACTGCGTGGTCGCCGTATGGGATTTGTCTTTCAGTCTTTTCAATTGTTGCCTGCGTTAACCGCCCTCGAGAACGTGATGCTGCCTTTGGAATTAGCAGGACGCGTTGATGCGCGTGAAGCCGCGACCCAGTTACTAGAGCGCGTTGGTTTGCGCGAGCGATTACACCACCAACCGCGGCATCTTTCAGGGGGTGAACAACAACGTGTTGCCTTAGCGCGTGCTTTTGTCATGCAGCCGCAATTGGTACTCGCCGACGAGCCCACGGGTAGTTTAGATGCACGCGCTGGCGCAGAGATCATCGATTTAATGTTTGAGATGAACGCGCAACAACAAACCACGCTGGTGTTGGTAACGCACGACCCGGTGTTGGCGCAACGCTGTCAGCGTGTACTGCGCTTACAGGCTGGAGAATGGGTAAACGCCGCCCCCGAAGGATGAACACCTTACGCTTATCGTTGCGGTTGTTGTGGCGTGACTGGCGGGGTGGCGAGTTGCGCGTGCTGGCAATGGCGTTGATTCTTGCGGTGGCCAGTGTGAGCAGCGTGGCTTTTTTTGCTGATCGCATTCGGCAAGCCCTGTCGCGCGAAGCACATCAATTGCTCGGTGCTGATTTGGTGTTAAGCGCAGATCAAGCATGGACCACCGATGAATCGACTGCGATCCAAGCGCGTGGGTTACGCGTAGCGAACGCGATGCAATTTGTCAGCATGGCACAAACGGCTCCGACCGCTGTTCAGCCCGCGCGCAGTTTGTTGGTGGGCGTCAAAGCGGTGAGTGCATCGTACCCCTTGCGGGGTCAGTTACGCGTTGCACCGCGTTTGGGTGCAATTGATGCAGCTGTCGCCAACCCAATCCAACGTGGTGAAGTGTGGTTGGATGAACGTGCCTGTGTGGCGTTGGGTTTAAAAGTGGGCGACCCGTTGCAATTGGGTGCGCTGCGGTTGCACGTTGCAGCGGTGCTCACGCAAGAGCCAGACCGTGGCATGAATTTTTTTAATATCGCGCCACGCGTGATGATGCAT
>CAWUMP010000224.1:0-4141 GCA_963923385.1 uncultured bacterium
CTTGAAATTTTTGCCCAGCGCGCCCAGACCCACGAGGGTAAATTACAAGTGGAACTCGCACATCTGCAATATTTATCGACGCGCTTGATTCGTGGTTGGACGCACTTAGAGCGTCAGCGCGGTGGTATTGGTTTACGCGGTGGTCCGGGCGAGACACAGCTCGAATTGGATCGACGGATGTTGGGGCAGCGCATCCGAGCCTTAAAAACGCAGCTCGAACGCATCCGACAACGGCGTGGTGTTCAACGCCGTGCACGTGAACGGCGTGATGTCTTTTCAGTCTCGTTGGTTGGTTATACCAATGCAGGAAAATCCACGCTCTTTAATGCCTTAACGCGCGCGCGTGGATTTGCCGCAGACAAATTGTTTGCGACCTTGGATACCACGACGCGTCGAATTTACTTGCCCAACGTTGGGCAGGTGGTGATCTCAGATACGGTCGGCTTTATCCGCGATCTACCGATTAGCTTGATTGCGGCATTTCGGGCGACCCTGGAAGAGGCGGTGCATGCCGATCTGCTGCTGCATGTGGTGGATAGCGCTTCCCCCGCGAGACAAATGCAGATGGACGAGGTGAACAAGGTGTTAACGGAAATTGGCGCCGCGCAAGTGCCGCAGCTACTGGTGTTTAATAAGATCGACCTCTGCGCCGACGCGCTGTCGCCAGGGGTAGATGTCGATGAGTATGGTAAGATTTCTCGCGTTCGAGTCAGCGCAGTTTCAGGTGCCGGACTAACGCAATTACGACAAGCGATTGTCGAACTCACCCCGTCGTATTTGCGGAGCGCAACTGACTCACCTCCGTCCACCCATTTTTCTGAGCTCGCCTAAAAAAAGCGTATGTCATTGAACGACCCAAACTGGGGACGCGGGGGATCTCGCGGTCCCGACTCGCCAAACCGTGGCGGTAAACAAGGTCCGCCGGATCTTGAAGAGCTATGGCGTAAATTCAATCAACGCCTGAATGGATTATTTGGCAAGCGTGGTAGCGGCCCAAACGAACCACCCACCGACTCGGGCGGTCCCAACCGTAAACAGATTGGTGGCGGCGCCGGCATTTTGTTGGCGGTGGTTTTGCTGCTTTGGTTGGCCAGTGGATTTTTCATCGTGGTCGAGGGCACGCGTGGTGTTGTGCTCACCTTTGGAAAATTCTCTGATGAGCGGGGGTCGGGTTTGCGCTGGCGCATGCCTTGGCCAATTCAGTCCCACGAGATCGTGAACCTTTCTCAAGTACGTACGCTTGAAGTCGGTTATCGCAACAGTGTGAAGAGCAAGATGCTCAAAGAATCACTCATGCTCACCGACGACGAAAATATTGTCGACTTGCAATTTGCAGTGCAGTACCTCGTCAAAGACGCCACCGAATACGTGTTTAACAACAAGCGCCCTGACGAGGCAGTGATGCAGGCGGCCGAGACCGCGATGCGTGAAATTATTGGTCGTAGTCGTATGGACCAAATTTTGTACGAATCGCGCGAAGACATTGCGATTAAATCGCGACAACTAATGCAAACGATTTTGGATCGCTATAAAACGGGCGTATTGATCTCCAGCGTGACCATTCAAAACGCCCAACCGCCTGAGCAAGTGCAAGCCGCATTTGATGACGCCGTGAAGGCGGGACAGGATCGCGAGCGTCAAAAAAATGAGGGTCAAGCCTACGCCAACGATGTGATTCCAAAGGCGCGTGGTACTGCATCGCGTTTAATGCAAGAGGCCGAGGGCTATCGTCAGCGCGTGATTGCGAACGCTGAAGGTGAAGCCTCGCGGTTCAAACAGGTGTTGACCGAATACGCCAAAGCGCCGGGTGTGACGCGCGAACGTATTTATCTGGAAACCATGCAGCAGATCCTGAGCTCGACCACCAAAGTGATTGCCGACAGCAAAGGGCAGGGCAATTTGTTGTATCTGCCTTTAGATAAACTCATGCAACAAAGTGCTGCAAGCGCGCCAGCTGCTGCGCCGACCACGCCGGGTGCGGCGCCCATGCCGCCTGAGGCGGGAACTGCACTCAAAACACCGGCGCCCGAGCCAGCCCCAGTGCCTGAAACTGGACCGCGTTCGCGCGATAGTGGCTTGCGTAACCGTGAACGTGGGGAGCGCTAAGATGCGAGCCATTGGACCCGTGATTGGTGTGTTGATTGGATTGGTGATGCTTGCCAGTGCCAGTTTGTATACGGTCGATCAGCGTGAAAACGCGTTGGTGTTTCAGCTCGGTGAGGTGCGTGATGTGGTGACCACGCCGGGCTTACACATGAAGTGGCCGTTGATTCAAAACATCCGCTACTTTGATACGCGTATTTTGACGCTCGATGATCCAGAGCCGCTGCGCTTTATCACCTCCGAAAAGAAGCCGGTGTTGGTCGATTCGTTTGTCAAGTGGCGCATCGTCGATGTGAAGCAGTTTTATATTTCGGTGCAAGGTGATGAACAGCGCGCCGCCAAACGCTTGCAGCAAACTATTTCTGATGGCCTGCAGGCGGAATTTGGTAAACGCACTGTGCACGATGTGGTCTCAGGTGAGCGCGAAGCGATCATGGATTTGATGCGCGAAAAAGCCGACCAAGACGCGCGCAAAATCGGTGTGCAAATTATCGATGTACGTTTAAAACGCGTGGACCTACCGCAAGAGGTAAGCGAGTCGGTGTATCGACGTATGGAAGCAGAGCGCAAGCGGGTGGCGAATGAATTGCGCTCGACAGGTTCTGCCGAAGGCGAGCGCATTCGTGCGGATGCCGACAAGCAGCGTGAAGTGATTCTTGCTGAAGCCTATCGTGATGCCCAGCGCATCAAAGGGGAAGGCGATGCCAAAGCCTCGGCCTTGTATGCGCAAGCGTTTCAGCAGAATCCTGAGTTTTATTCTTTCTATCGCAGCATGGAAGCGTATCGCTCGAGCTTGCGTAACAAAGGCGACTTGCTATTGCTTGAGCCCAATTCGGACTTCTTTAAATACCTCAAAGACTCTGCGGGTCGGGCTGTAAAGAAATAAACGGTCATGAAGACCACGTTGCTTTTGGCCTTAGCGCTAATGCTTGTGATCGAGGGTTTGTTGCCTTTCGCTGCCCCCAAGCTATGGCGTGAAACGTTTCGTCGCGCCACTGAAATGTCGGATGGGCAAATTCGTTTTATTGGTCTGACCGCAATGATTGCTGGTTTGTTGTTGTTGGCCGTGTTTGCTTAATGAGTCGCGAGATAGGCATGCGTCACTGGCTCCTTCCTGAATATGTCGACGATATTCTGCCCCTTGAAGCGTCCCGCATTGAGGCGTTGCGTCGTTCAACGCTAGATGTGTTCGCACGTTGGGGCTATGAGCTCGTCATGCCGCCGCTACTTGAGTATGTCGAATCGTTGCTCACCGGTACGGGTCATGACCTTGATCTGCGTACCTTCAAGCTGGTTGATCAACTCAGTGGTCGAATGATGGGTGTGCGTGCTGACATGACGCCGCAAGCAGCGCGTATCGATGCGCACTTATTAAATCGTAAGGGTGTGACGCGCTTGTGTTACGCAGGGAGCGTGTTACATACCCGACCTGCTGGAACCACGGCCACGCGTGAGCCATTGCAAATTGGCGCTGAAATTTACGGTCATGCGGGTGTTGAGAGCGACCTCGAAGTTCAACGGTTGTTGTGTGCAGTGATCATGCAAGCCGGTGTGCGCGACGCACGTATCGACATTGGTCATGTGGCGGTGTTTCGAGCACTGATGCATCGTGCCAAAGTGACGCCTGAGCGCGAGTCGGCGTTATTTGCCACCTTGCAACAGAAAGATTTGCCTGAGTTACGCGCGTTAACGCGTCGTATGCAACCTGCAGTGCGTGAGGCCTTATTGTTACTGCCTGAGCTGTATGGTGGACCAGAAATTTTGCGCCTTGCGGCGCGACGTTTACCCGCGCTACCGGCCATTCGTGCAGCCTTAGCCACACTCACGCGACTCGCGCGGGTTTGCGAGATTCCGGTGAGCTTTGATCTGGCGGAGTTACGTGGATATCACTACCACTCTGGGGTTGTGTTTGATGCCTACTGTGCCGCACCGGGTGGAACTGGTTCGGTGAGCATTGCGCGTGGTGGGCGTTACGATGAGGTGGGGCGTGCGTTTGGGCGGTCGCGGCCTGCAACCGGTTTTTCAATCGATTTGCGTG
>CAWUMP010000225.1:0-4137 GCA_963923385.1 uncultured bacterium
ACTCAATATCGACCATGCCATTGCGATCGTGCTTGAGATCAAATGCATCGCTTGGGTTTGGATGTGCTTCACGCATGCGTTGACGCATTTCAAGCACCGCTTGGGCTAGCGCTTTGGGTTCGCGTTGGCGTTGTAAGACGTCAAGACGAATGCGTTCAAAGGCTATTCCCACCGTGCGATCACCCGCGCAAAATCGTGCCCGTGTTAACGCTTGATGCTCCCACACCCAAGCGTCCTGTACTTGGTAGTGGGTAAACGCGTCAACAGAAGATACCAAGAGTCCGCTTGCGCCGCTGGGCCGTAGTCGTAAATCGGTTTCAAATAATTGCCCCGATGCGGTACGCGCAGTGAGCCAAGTGTTGAGTCGTTGCGCAAGACGTGCATACACTTCGCTTGCCTTGGGGTGTGGGTCATCGAACAAGAAAATAATATCTAGATCCGAGGCGTAGCCGAGTTCTTTGCCACCGAGTTTGCCGTACCCGATGATGGCAAATCGTGGTGCATCTTCGCGGTGACGGTGATTGAGTGCTGACCAACAGGCGTTGAGCGCAGCCTCTAAGACCAAGTCGGCTGCCATCGATAGATGATCGGCCAGTTGTTCGACACTGAGTAGACCTGCAAGATCTTGCGCTAACAAGCGAAACACTTGTGCGTGATGCGATTCGCGCAGTACATGCATTTGTTGCTCGGTGTCTTTGGGGTGTTGCGCTAAACGCGCGCTGAGCGCATCTCGAAACGCTCCCCAATCCGGCGGACTGTAGAGCACACGATCATCGAACAATTCATCTAACAGCAGTGGGTGTCGCGTAATAAATTCTGCCGCCCAAGGCGATGCGCCAATCATGCGTGCCAAGCGCTCCAGCGCCTGACTTTGTTCGGCGAGCAACGCCAGGTAGGCGGCGCGACGCGCAATGGCTTGCATCAAATCCAGTCCGCGTGTGAGGGTCACATCGGGTTCGGCGGTCTGGGCTGCGGCTTGGGCGAGTCGAGGCACCAGCGCATCAAAGCGCGTGCGTGAATCGGTGGGTAAGGTGCTGTAACGCTGACTGGTTCTGACAGCCAACAAGCGTTGTGCACTTTCTTCTGGTGCGCGAAAGCCTTGTCGACGTAGTTCGGTGATGCAGTCCTCGAGTGGGTCTTGCCACACTGCGGCAAAGCCTTTTTCTGCGGGTGAGGTTTGTGCAAACACCGCTTCAAAGTGCATCGCGACCGCGTGTCGAACCTTTGTAATCGCAGCGCTCGCGTGTGCCCAATCTACGTATCCACACCATTGCGCAATCAAGGCTTGATCAATGGGGTTGCTCGGTAGCGTATGGGTTTGCGCATCGTCGGCGTATTGCAGGCGATGCTCGAGATTGCGCAGAACGTGGTACGCATGAATTAACGCATCGACGGTTGTTAACGGCAGTAAGCCACGTTGGCCAAGGGCGCGTAACACCTCGCGCGTGGGTTGCGCCATGAGCGCAGCATCGCGCCCACCACGAATCAACTGAAGGGCTTGAGCGATGAATTCAATTTCGCGTATGCCGCCGGGACCCAGTTTGATGTGATCCACGAGGTCGCGGCGCGCGACTTCGCGTCGCACTTCTGCATGCAATTGACGCATCGCCTCGAGGGTCGCGTAGTCAAGATATTTGCGAAAGACAAACGGGCGGCGGATCGCCTCCAGTGCTGGCCAATCTGTGTTCGATTGACCGGTGAGTGGGCGCGCTTTGATCCATGCATAGCGTTCCCATTCGCGACCGTGGGCGACAAAATAATTTTCTAATGCATCCAAACTAAGGGCGAGTGGTCCCGCATCGCCGTTGGGGCGTAGCCGCATATCCACACGAAAAACAAAGCCATCTTCGGTACGTTCGTTGAGTAACGCGATGATCTTGCGGCCCACGCGTGCAAAGAAATCAGCGTTTTCTAGCCGGCGTGTCCCGTCTGTTTCGCCTTGCTCTGGATACAAGAAAATCAGATCAATGTCTGAGGACACATTGAGCTCGCGGCCACCGAGCTTGCCCATTCCGACCACCAGTAACGTTTGCGCTCGGCCTTGTGCATCACGCGGTGTGCCGTACAGCGTGATCGCTTGCGCTTCGGCCCAGCGGGTCGCAGCGATGACGCACACCTCGGCTAGATCGCTCATGGTGGAGCAAACTTCATCTAAATCGGCGCGTCCGCTGAGGTCGCGCGCTAAGGTGCTGAGAACCACCGCCTCGCGCAGCTGTCTTAAGCGTTGTTTACAAAGCGCCTCATCACCTAGGTGTAAATCCGCCAACGCGGCTTGCATACGATCGCGCGTATAGGGGTGCTGATCGGCTTGTGTGAGTATCTCGGCGAGTGCCGGGCGGGCGACTAATCGCTGCGCGGCAAAGCGTGAACGTTGTGCAGCAGCAAGGCAGGTGAGCGTCGGTGTTGACACGGGAATCCGGTTAGAATGATGGGCCGCCTGAAACGTGTAGCCAAAGCGTTCAATTTACGCCACTTTATTCAGCGCGGAGGCACTATAGGGTCAAGTTCGAAGGGCATGCAAACTGTGGCGTCGACAAACAACGCGCCGCGTAAACGCTGGCTGCGGTTCGCGCTGCAGGCGCTGTTGCGCCCGCGGCCGGTCTGGCGTTGGGTGGAGCGTGGCGCATGGACCATGTTTTTTTTATTGGCGCTGTTTTTTCTGACGGTGCGCCATGCGGTATTGCCTAACGTCGAGCGTTACCGGTCTGAAATCGTCGCCGCGGCCACGCAAGGCCTCGGCATGCGCATCGAAGTTGAGGCGATTCGTGCGGATTGGCGTGGTCTGCGTCCGCATATCGAATTAAACGACTTACGCGTTTACGACGCACAAAATCACGAGGCGCTGCGTATTCCCAGCGTGACGGCGGTGATTTCTTTGCGCTCGTTGCTGGTTCGCGAATTACGTTTGCAATCGTTGCAAGTAGACGGCCTGCACTTGCAAGTGCGACGTGATGCGCAAGGACGCATCATGGTGGCGGGCATTGTGCTCGAGAACACGGCGGCTGATCATGGCAGTCTGACCGATTGGGTGTTGGCACAACGTGAATTTCGTGTGAGTAACGCCGAAATCGAATGGGTCGATGAATTACGTCGTGCCCCGGCATTGCGCTTGCGTGACCTGAATTTTCGGATTACTAATGCCGGTGACGTGCATACGATGGGCTTGGTCGCGCGTCCGCCTCCTGCGTTGGGTTCGGTGTTGGATGTGCGAGCGCAGTTACGTGGTGAGAGTTTGACGACCCCCGATGCGTGGGATGGACAATTTTTTGTTGAGCTTGGCGATACCGATCTAGCGGCTTGGGGCCCATGGATCGATTATCCCATCAAGGTACACAGTGGGCGTGGCGCACTACGCAGTTGGATGACGCTTGTCAAAGGTCAGCCACAACGCATCACCGCAGATGTGGCGTTGTCGAATTTGGCCACGCGTTTGGCACCGGACTTACCTGAACTACAGTTGGCTTTGGTGCATGGTCGCGTATCAGGGAGTCAATCCGATACGCTGTTCGAGTTGGGCGCGCGTGATTTAAATTTTGCGACCGAATCGGGTGTTACTTTACCGCCGACATCGTTTTTATTGAAGCTCTCGCGCGCAACCGCCGACGTGCGTGGAACCAGTAGTTTGAACGCATCGCGCGTGGATTTTGCTCCGCTCACACATGTGCTTGAAATGTTGCCAGTGCCCAAAGAAGCGCGCGCCATCTTGGTTGCGTTCGCACCGCAAGGCGCGTTAAACGACACACAACTGCAGTGGCAAGGCACCTGGCCGGCCTTAGATGGCTATAGCTTACGCACGCGCTTTACCGACTTCGGGGTTGCACCTTCGGGCGGATGGCCAGGCTTTTCTGGCCTCAGTGGCAGCGTAGAAATGAATGAGAAGAAAGGCCAGTTACAGCTTTCTTCGAGTGGTGCACAAATGGATCTCGCGCAGGTGTTGGTGCATCCAGAATTGGTGTTTGAAACGCTCAACGGCCAACTGCAATGGACCCATCTCACGTCAACCGACACACCGGCCGTCACGAATCCATCGACGGGTGAATCCGCGCACGCGCCCATTCAATTCGATTGGAGTGGTGTGAATTTTTCCAATGCAGATTTAGCCGGCAGCACCGAGGGGCGCTTCGTGTGGTCACCGCG
>CAWUMP010000226.1:0-4127 GCA_963923385.1 uncultured bacterium
TATTGGCTGCGCCAGCGACGTTTGTTCTGATGGTACCCGCCGATTGGTTGAGCGCGCCTCGCATCGAGGCCAATGTGATGACTGTGGTGATCGCTAGCCTGCTGGTTGGGTTTGGCACACGCATGGGATCGGGTTGTACCAGTGGCCATGGCGTGTGTGGACTATCGCGCCTTTCGCTGCGTTCCTTGGTGGCGACTGGTGGATTTATGGCTGCAGGCTTTGCGACCGTGTTTGTTGTGCGTCACCTCATTCATTAACCCGGAGAATCGCATGCAACGCGAATGGATTGCTCGATTGAGCGAAGCGATGGTGGGCCTACTGTTTGGTTGGGGTCTATTACTGGCCGGGATGACTGACCCAGGCAAGGTGATGGGTTTTTTAGATCTTTTCGGTCGATGGGATCCGTCACTTGCTTTAGTCATGGGTGGCGCGATCGGGGTGGCGTTGTTTGCTTTTCTCTATGCAAAAAAACGCACGCATAGTTTTTTGGGTGGCCTGCTACATTTACCGCGCAATGACCGCATTCAGGTGCGTTTGGTGTTGGGGGCGTTGATTTTTGGCGTGGGCTGGGGATTGGCAGGTTTTTGTCCTGGGCCTGGATTGGTGACCACCGCAATGGGCGAACCGAAAGCGGTGGTGTTTGTATTGTCGATGATCGCCGGTATGTGGCTGTTTGCTTGGGTGGATCGTCGCCTGCAATCAGCCACAACTAAGTAACTTCTGATCGAGCCCTTGATCCGTTGCTTGGGTGGTGACCAGCCCTTCAGCTGGATGGGTTAGTCCATCAACAACCGAGGCAACCAGAGCGACACGTCGGGCCAGTAGGTAATGATAGCCAGTGCCACGCCGTACGCTGCGTAAAAAGGCCACAGCCCAGCGTTAATTTCAGTCGACGTTTTTTTGAGTACGCTCTGTGCCACAAAAATATTGATGCCAAAGGGCGGGGTGAAATTACCGATGGCCACGTTGACGGTAAAGATGATGCCAAAGTGAATCAAGTCAACACCGGCATGTTGTGCGATGGGCCAAAGCAGTGGCGTAAATAAAATGATCGAAGAGTTTGGATCCATGAAGGTGCCGATCAGCACCAACACCAAATTCAGCATCAGTAACACCATCAAGGGTGACAGTTGCCATGACTCCATAAAGGCCACGGTTTTTTGTGGCACACCCTCTGCCGTGAGCACCCACGAAAACACACCCGAGGCGGCCACAATAATGAAGATTTTTGCTGATAACAGCGCGGTATCGCGCGCGCAAATCCACACTTCGTGCCAAGTCATCTCGCGGTTGATCCACACGCTCACCACGACGGCATACACCGACACAGCCATGGAGGCCTCCGTCGGCGTCATGAATCCACCGTAAATACCGCCAAAGATGAGGACTGGCGCCCCCAGCGCCCAGAGTACGTGACGCGTGGTGTACAAGATTTCTTGTGCGTTCCAGGTACGGCCCGTGGTGATGTTGTGTCGAAGCGCATACCAAATGCAATACGCGCCAACGCAAGCGGCACAAACCAAACCAGGTAAAAATCCGGCGAGATACAGTCGACCAACAGAGGCGTTGGTCATCACCGCAAACAAAATCATCGCGATCGATGGTGGAATAATTACATCGATGGCACCGGTTGATGTCACTAAGCCCAACGAAAAGCGTTCGCCGTAGCTATCTTTGCGCAGCGCGGGATAGGTCATTGGTGAAAGCGCTGCAACTGCTGCAGCACTGGAGCCAGAAATCGTACTAAAGACAGCGGTTGCACCCACCGTGGTCAGCGCCATACCACCGGGTAAGCGGCCCATCAATGCTGACACCCAATCGATGAGTCGTTTGGTCATGCCACCTGCACCCATCACCGCACCAGCAAAGATAAATCCCGGAACAGAAAGGAGCACGAGTTTATTCACGGTGCCAGAAAGCCCTTGTACCACCACTTCCATGGACACGCCTTGCCAAGTCATGGCAGCAATCGAGGCGACTAAGAAGACTAGCCACATCGGAATACCAATACACAGTAAGGTAATGGCGAGCGCGGCAATCACCAGCATCATGGGTTACAGCCCCTCTTTGAGTTGATCTTCTTCACTGATGTGACGGTGCTTTCTGCCGGTGAATAACGAAAAGAGATAACTCAGGTAGGCAAGGGTCATTAACGCAAAGCACAACGGAATTGCCAAGGACTGTGGCCACGAGGGGATGTAGCCACTGGGTAATTGCGTACCAAACGAAATCTCTTCGAGCATGCTCAAGTAGCCGTGGTAAGCCACATAACCGCATACGGTCATCCCAAGCAGCGCGATAAAGAAATCCATTTTTTTGCGGGTGGCCTTGGACATGCGCAAATAAAAGCCGTCCATTGCGATGTGATCGTTATCCAAACACAAGGTGACACAACCCATGTACACCAACCAAATGATCAGCATGCGCAGCACATCATCCAACCAAGGCAGACTGATCCCTAGTTGATAGACCACCATCGCTGCGGTCGTCACAACGATCAAGATGACGCAGATGATTCCAGAGATGGTGTCGGCCAAACGCGCCACCCGAAAAATAGCGATATCCAGTAACTGAATAATTTTTGGAGCTGCAGAGGGGGGCTGCAACGACATCGGGGTTTCTCCTCAGCTGCAGGTGATTTTTATTTTTTCGGTTAACGAGGCGGTATGCGAAGCACTGACGCAGCAGCACCGCCTGGACAGGCTATTAACGATAGTAACTTTTTTTGAGTTCATAAAGATCTCGCCCTGAGAAACCGTGCACCATCACTGAGCGATGAAACCCGCTTCCTAGCACCATTCTAGTGCTTGAGTTGGGCTGAAAAACGCATGAATCGCTAGGAGGAATGCGCAATGCTGGTCTGAGGCTTGCTCGAGTGGTATTGGCACGGTGTCTGCATAGAAGAACTAGACAGCCGCCCTCTCGATCAACCTGATGCGGAAGATTGCTCTTGCACGCTCACACCACGCTTGATTTCAGTTTGCCCAGCTTGCGCGAGGCGTATGCACATCAGGCCTATACGCCATCCGCACTCATCAAGGTGCTCCTGACGCACCTTCAGTCGTTTGAAGACAATCCCATCTGGATTTACCGCCTCAGCGAAACGGCGTTAATACAGCGTGCCGCAGCACTCGAGTCGTTACCGGCGTCTGCGCGTCAGCAAATGCCGTTGTATGGCATTCCATTTGCCATTAAAGACAACATCGATGTGGCCGGGCTCCCCACGACCGCAGGCTGCCCAGACTACGCGTATGTGCCAACACAGACCGCGACGGCGGTCCAACGGTTGCTGGATGCAGGCGCGATACTGATTGGTAAGACCAATCTAGATCAATTTGCGACGGGCTTGGTCGGCACACGTTCGCCTTATGGGGCATGCCGTAATCCGTTTGATGCGCGTTATATCAGCGGTGGGTCGAGCGCAGGTTCTGCCGTGAGTGTAGCGCTGGGTTTAGTGAGTTTTTCACTGGGAACCGACACCGCTGGGTCTGGGCGCGTACCCGCTGCGTTCAACAATATTGTTGGTCTTAAACCAACGCGTGGATTGATCTCAACCTCGGGGGTTGTGCCTGCCTGTCGATCACTCGATTGTGTGTCGATCTTTGCGCAAACCGTAGACGATGCCGTGGACGTGCTTGAGGTGCTCGATGCGTTTGATCCGAAGGACGCATGGTCTCGACCCGTACGACCTGCGCGGGTAGATCTACCGCAGTCGGGGTTTCGGTTTGGTATCCCGGAAGGCGAGCAGCTTGAGTTTTTTGGCGATCTGCAATACGCCGCGCGTTTTGCCGATGGCATCAGTCATTTCACGGCTTGCGGTGGTCAGTGCGTTGAAATTGATTACACGCCTTTTTTAGCAGTGCAAGCGCTGCTATATCAAGGCCCTTGGGTGGCAGAGCGATGGGCGCAACTTGAGGCATTTGCTGAGGCACATGCCGATGCGGTGCACCCGGTGGTTCGTGCGGTGATTGCTACTGCAAAAAAATATTCAGCGACCGACACGTTCCGTGCGCAATATCAATTAGCAGAACTACGTCGTCAAACCGAGGCGATTTGGTCACAGATAGACGTCTTACTCGTTCCTGGTGCGCCCACGCTACCGAGCATCGAAGCAGTCAATGCCCAAC
>CAWUMP010000227.1:0-4124 GCA_963923385.1 uncultured bacterium
TCTCTGGTCTCGTGGGCTCGGAGATGTGTATAAGAGACAGGTTGTTACGCTTTCCATTGCGCCGTGTGATCGGTTTTTTTTACGGGGCGCTGTTGATTATTCCGGGTGCCCTCGCGTTGTTATGGATTCACGCGCTTTCCGTACCGATGTTGTTGTCTGTTTTAGGGATCGCGTGGGTGTCAGATACGGCTGCTTATTTTGCTGGGCGTACTTGGGGTCGTCACAAATTAGCACCGAACATTAGTCCCGGAAAATCCTGGGAAGGCGTCATCGCTGGCGCGTTAGCGGTCTGCGCGTATGCTGCATTTTTGGCGCACGAAGTAACGGTGATATCGCAACTATGTGCACAAGTTGGTTGGACGCTGTATTTGCTTGGTGCGTTATTGTTGGCATTGATCGGCGTGGTGGGCGATTTGCTTGAATCTCTGGTGAAGCGCATCGCTGGTGTCAAAGATAGCGGTACCTTGTTACCTGGCCACGGTGGCGTGCTCGATCGTATCGATAGTTTGACGGCCATCTTACCGATCGCAGCGTTGATGTTGAGCTGGGTGTCGCCCGCCTGGGTTACGCACTGATAGATGTGGACCGCATTTAGATCATGATGAAAACACTTTGTATTCTTGGTGCGACTGGTTCAATTGGCGGTAGCACGCTCGATGTCGTGGAGCGTCATCCTGATCGGTATCGCGTTGGCGCACTTACCGCAAACAAATCGTTTGATGCTCTGCTCGAACTCAGCTTGAAGTACACGCCAGAGGTCGCCGTGCTTTCTGGAATGGCGCCGTCTGATGATCTGCTCAAACGTTGGAAGCAATCCGGTATAAAAACAGAATTGATCTTTGGGCCACAGGGGTTGATTAGCGCGGTTGATACCTCAACAGTGGTCATGGCGGCGATTGTTGGAGCGGCTGGTTTACCGCCGACTTTGCATGCTGTGTCTCAAGGTAAAACGGTATTGCTGGCCAATAAAGAAGCCTTGGTGATGACTGGTGCGTTGTTTATGCGTCTCGCCCAGCGCTCGGGTGCTGTCGTTCTTCCTGTGGATAGTGAACACAACGCAGTGTTTCAGTGTTTTGGTCAAACATCGCATCAAACCGCTGCGCCCAAAGCCGTACACCGGATCACTTTGACGGCCTCGGGTGGACCGTTTTTACGTCGCTCGATTGCATCGTTGTCCTCGGTCACACCGGATGAGGCATGTGCTCATCCCAATTGGGTGATGGGCCGAAAAATCTCTGTCGACTCAGCGACGATGATGAATAAAGGCTTGGAATTGATTGAAGCCAAATGGTTGTTTGATCTTGCACCCACGCATTTAAAGGTGCTGATTCATCCACAAAGCATCGTGCATGCGATGGTTGAATTTTGCGATGGTTCTGTGTTGGCGCAGTTATCTAATCCTGACATGCGTGTGCCCATTGCGCATGCTTTAGCTTTTCCTGAACGTATCGCAACCGGGGTCAAATCGCTGGACCTGGCGAGTGTGGGTGCGCTGCAATTTGAAGCGCCGGACCGCGCACGCTTTCCTTGCCTTGATTTGGCCTATCGCGTGTTGGGCGATAGCGGGACGTCGGCTGCCATTCTGAACGCAGCCAACGAAGTCGCCGTTGAAGCTTTTCTTGCTCAACAGATTGCGTACTTACAAATTGCCGACGTAATCCAAGCAACCCTGGATGCGGTTCCGGCTGGATCAGCAGCGTCCCTTGAGATGGTCTTAGCAGCGGATGCGCAGGCCAGGGCAAAAGCGACAGCGCACGTGGCCACATTGGGCGCCTGAGATTGTCGATGTTACATACCGTTGCATCCTTTCTGGTCGCGCTTGGTGTACTGATTGTTATTCATGAGCTCGGACATTTTTGGGCGGCACGTGCTTGTGGCGTAAAAGTGTTGCGCTTTTCAATCGGATTGGGTCCGCCATTGTTCCGCTATCCATCTAAAGGGGAGGGAACGGAATGGGTGATTGGTTCGCTCCCGTTGGGCGGCTACGTCAAAATGCTCGATGAACGTGAGGGTTATGTTGCCCCTAACGAACGCGACGAGGCCTTTAATCGAAAAACGGTTGGGCAGCGTTTTGCGATTGTTGCGGCTGGTCCGACCGCCAACTTTGTATTGGCCGTGCTTTTGTATGCGGTGTTGTTTATGTATGGTGTTCCGGAGCAGCGTCCGGTATTAGCTACACCTGCAATCGGGACGCCGGCAGCAGCCGCTGGCATTCAATCGGGTGAAGTGGTGGTAGCGGTGGGAGATCAACGGGTCAGTACTTGGCAGGATTTTCGGTGGGCACTGGTGCGTGCGGGATTCAGTGCGCAACCCTTAGAGATTCTGATCGACAACACACCCGATGGACCGGGGAGGAAACGGCTCGCGGTTCCTCATGCCCCAGCCGATGCCGTTGATGGGGTGAGCCCAGAATCACTGGGTTTACGCCTATATCGCCCCCCCATCCCGGCGGTGGTTGGAACGGTCTTGCCCGACTCTGTCGCGGCGCGTGCATTGCTTCAAATTGGCGATGAAATTCTGCGTGTCGATGACCAAGCGATTGCGGATTGGGAGTCATTTGTGCGCATCGTTCGTGCCTCAGCAGGTCGCGAAATTGCGTTACTTGTTAGGCAAGCGGACGTTCAGCGCGCCGTACGTCTGACGCCTGATTCGGTCTTGAGCCAGGGTCAAACCATTGGTCGCATTGGTATTGGGCCAAAGAATGTCCCCGAACAAGATGATTTGCTGCAGGTGCGCCGCCAGTACGGCGTGGGCGCTGCAATCGCGCTTGGCGTGCAACGCACCTGGGAAATGAGTCTATTCAGTGTTCGCATGATGGGAAAAATGCTGATTGGCGAAGTGTCTTGGCGACACCTTTCGGGGCCAGTGACAATTGCCGACTACGCAGGGCAGTCGGCCAGTTTGGGATGGACCGCTTATTTGGGCTTTTTAGCGTTGGTGAGTGTGAGTTTGGGCGTGTTGAATGCTTTGCCAATCCCGATGCTCGATGGGGGGTACTTGATGTATTATGTGCTTGAAATCGTTCGCGGAAAGCCTTTACCCGAGCGATGGATGGAATACGGTCAGCGTGTGGGTTTGTTTCTGATCCTTTGTTTGACCAGTTTTGCTTTGTTCAACGACTTCAACCGACTGCTCGCCAACTGATGCGCTTGATTTTTCGTGCCCTAATTGTTGTCGCCAGTTTTCTTGTTCTCGCGCCAGCTTTGGCGTTCGACCCATTCGTGGTTCGTGATATCCGTATCGAAGGTGTGCAACGCACTGAGCCTGGTACGGTCTTTAGCTATTTACCGGTCAAGGTCGGGGAAGAATTCAACGAAGAAAAAGCCCAACAAGCAATCCGCGCATTATTTGCCACGGGGTTTTTCCGCGATGTTCGCCTTGAGGTGGATAACGGCGTGCTGATCGTGGCGCTGGATGAACGTCCGGCGATCGCGCAAATCGATTTTTCTGGGATGAAAGAATTCGAGCCTGCAGCCATCCGTAAAAGCCTGCGCGAAGTGGGGTTGGCCGAATCGCGTATTTTTGATCGAGCCTTGTTAGAACAAGCCGAACAAGAAATGAAGCGGCAGTATTTATCGCGCGGTCGGTATGCAGTACAGATCCAAACCACAGTCACTCCGCTTGAGCGTAATCGCGTCGGGATTAGCTTTGCAGTCACCGAAGGCGATGTGGCTAAGATCCGCGGTGTAAATATTGTTGGCGCCACGGCGTTTCGCGAAAAAGAACTGCTTGATGAAATTGTGTTGCGTACGCCCGGTTGGCTGACTTGGTACACCAAACATGACCAATACTCTCGCCAACGCTTAGCGGGCGACCTGGAGACCTTGCGCGCCTATTACCAAAACCGCGGGTACCTCGACTTTAATATCGACTCCACGCAAGTGTCGATCACCCCAGACAAAAAAGACATTTACATTACCATTAACATCAACGAAGGCGAGCGTTACACCATCGGGCAGGTCGATGTTGCTGGCCAGATGTTGATTCCAGAAGCTGACTTGAAGCCATTGATCACCTTTAAAACTGGTGAAGTGTTTTCCAGACAAAAACTCGTTGAAACGACCAAAGCGATCGCCGATCGTTTGGGCAACGAAGGTTATGCGTTTGCCAACGCCAATGCTATT
>CAWUMP010000228.1:0-4102 GCA_963923385.1 uncultured bacterium
GGCTCGGAGATGTGTATAAGAGACAGGTGTTGGGTCATGCGACCGATGATGGACAGCTACAAGTGCGTGATTCGGTATTGGGCGATGATCCTGTCAATATGCCGATGGATGTATTGTTGGGTAAACCGCCCAAGATGTTGCGTGATGTGCAGCGCGTGCATCATCACTTACCCGAATTTAAGGTCGATGGGATCGATCTAAAAACAGCGATGTATCGCGTGCTGCGTCACCCGAGTGTGGCCGATAAAACGTTTCTGATTTCAATCGGCGATCGTTCGGTGGGTGGGTTGTGCGCGCGCGATCCTTTTGTTGGACCGTGGCAAGTACCCGTGGCCGACTGTGCGGTGACCTTGCTTGATTTTCGAGGCAACGCCGGCGAAGCATTTGCGTTGGGTGAACGTGCACCCATTGCATTGATCGACGCACCAGCATCTGGACGCATGGCGGTGGCTGAGGCGCTGACCAATCTCGCTGCGGCACCGGTGGGAGCGTTAGATCAGGTCAAGCTCTCGGCTAACTGGATGGCAGCCGCAGGATATCCCGGTGAGGATGCGGCCTTATTTGATACCGTGCGCGCGGTGGCAATCGACTTGTGCCCCAAGCTGGGCGTAGCAATTCCTGTGGGTAAAGATTCCCTGTCGATGCGCACGGCGTGGAACGATGAAAAAAATCACCCGCAAGAAGTGGTCTCGCCGTTGTCGTTAGTCATTACCGCATTTGCCCCGGTCGCAGATGTGCGCGGGACGTTGACGCCGCAGTTACGTACAGATGTGGGCGACACAGAATTAATATTGATTGATCTGGGGCTGGGTAAAAATCGACTGGGTGGAAGTATTTTGGCCCAGGTGTATGCCGATGAGCGTGCGTTTGGTGGTGCGTGTCCCGATGTGGATGATGCCGCGCAGCTGGCTGGATTTTTTGCAGGGATGCAAACCTTAATCGAAGAACAACTTGTGTTGGCCTATCACGATCGTTCGGATGGCGGGTTATTCGCTACGTTGGCTGAAATGTGTTTTGCCGGACATTGCGGCGTGACCATTAGCTTAGATGCGCTCGCATTACACGCATGGCATGAGTCGGTCGATGGATTTAAACGCGACGGTGAAGCGCAGCTTGCTGGCCGTATACAAGACCACGCAATCGCGGCGCTGTTCGCCGAAGAATTAGGCGCCGTCATACAAATCCGTGCGGCTGATCGCACGCGCGTGATGAATGTGCTGCGCGCCGCTGGGGTGCACGCATGCGCGTCGCCGATTGGATTTTTAAATACGCGCGATGAACTGCGCCTCACTCGAAACGCCCGCACGGTCATCAGTGAAAAACGCGTTGATTTACAACGTGCGTGGTCAGAAACCACTTGGCGCATGCAGTCACTGCGCGATCATCCGCAGTGTGCGCAAGAAGAGTACGACCGTATTTTGCACACCGAAGATAAGGGTCTGCAGTCGCACGCAAGTTTTGATGTGAATGAAGATATTGCGGCGCCTTATATTGGTCGTGGGTTGCAACCACGCGTGGCGATTTTGCGCGAACAAGGCGTCAATGGTCAGGTTGAAATGGCCGCTGCCTTTGATCGCGCCGGCTTTGCTGCGGTCGATGTGCACATGAGTGATTTAATTTCTGGACGAACCACATTGGATGATTTTTCTGGTGTGGTGGCGTGCGGCGGTTTTTCGTATGGCGATGTGCTTGGCGCAGGGCAGGGATGGGCAAAATCTATTTTGTTAAACCCACGTGCGCACGCTCAGTTTGCGGAATTTTTTGCGCGCAGCGATCGATTTGCGCTTGGCGTATGTAATGGTTGCCAAATGATGAGCGCGTTAAAGTCGCTGATTCCGGGCGCGGCACATTGGCCCCGTTTTTTGCGCAACCGATCCGAGCAATTTGAGGCGCGTTTGGTACAAGTCGAAGTCACCGACAGTCCATCGCTATTTTTTAATGGCATGGCTGGCAGTCGTTTACCTGTCGTGACTGCCCATGGCGAGGGGCGTGTGGTGTTTGAACAGGACTCAGATCGTGCTGCAGCACGGGTCGCCATGCGTTATGTCGACCATCGTGGTCAGCCCACGCAGACCTATCCTGCGAATCCAAACGGCTCGCCGGAGGGCATCACCGGGCTCACCACGGCGGATGGTCGTTTCACTATCCTGATGCCACACCCCGAACGCGTGTTTCGCGCCGTGCAATTATCGTGGCGTGGCGATGATCTTCGTGAAGATGCGCCTTGGATGCGTATGTTCCGTAATGCGCGCCGTTATCTTGATTGAATCTTGAGTCGTTCAAACCTTTTTGGAGAATCTGCATGAGCAACATCATCCGTCACGAACCACACAAGATTCTGTGTCACGCCGTTGAATACGGCGGTTTAGTGTTTTTGGCAGGCACGGTACCTGAAGACATGACGCAAGATGTCAAAGGACAAACCAAGCAAGTGGTTGATGAAATCGATCGTTTGTTAGCCAAAGCCGGTAGTCATAAATCCAAAATTCTGAGCGCCACGATCTGGATGGCCGATATTCGTGATCGTGCGCAAATGAACGAAGTGTGGTCGGCATGGGTCGATCCGCAGCAGCTACCAGTGCGCGCATGCGTGGAATCCAAAATGGCCGACGCACGTTGTTTGGTTGAAATTATGGTGACGGCAGCCAAATAATTTTTTTCTGTAACGACTGACTTGCGAAAGGCTGGGTCATGATTCATGAGCTACGTATCTATCACTGCATGCCAGGGCGATTACCGGACCTGAATCAGCGATTCAACACAATCACGCTGAAGTTATGGCAGACCCATGGTATTCGCCAAGTCGGATTTTGGACGACCGTCATTGGTCCAAATAACCAAGCGTTGTATTACTTACTTGCTTGGGAAAATCTGGCCGAGCGTGAGCGTGTGTGGGCGGCCTTCGGAGCAGACCCAGCGTGGATTCAGGCCAAGGCGCAAACCGAAGCCAATGGGCAGCTCGTTGAACGCATCGAAAACATCATTCTTGCGCCTACGGCATACTCTGCCATGCAATAAAGCCGGGATCACCATCAAACGATGGTGGCCCGGTCCGCATTGTTCGGAGAACGCATGACCAATCTGAATCCCTTAAAGTTTTGTTTTCATGGCCAGCATTCACGCCCCCGCGCGTCTTTTCGTGCGCTGCCTGGCACGAAAAATCCACGCCAAGTTTGTGCTGAGTGTTACGAAAAAATTATGTCCGAGCGCAAGCTCAAGGCTAAAACGCGACCCAAAGGCCCTTGACTCAAGCGGCGTTCGATTTGCCTAAATAGGCAACAGCTTCAATTTCAACCAGCGTCTCGGGGCCGGCCAACGAGCGCACTTCGACTAGCGTAGAGGCCGGAAAATCTCCACAAAAAAATTCGCGACGCGCGCGCCAGACCTCGGTATTTTGTTTGATATTCACCATGAAGATGGTCATCTTCACGATGTCCTCAAGGTAACCGCCCGCAGCAACGCAAATTTTTTGAATGCGTTCAAAGATGAGTTTCGTTTGCTCGTATTCGGTTGAATCTGCGCGAACTGCACCGCCAGCAAATGGACGCGCCACTTGACCTGAAATAAATAAAAAATCACCTGCACGAATACCGTTCGACCATAAACCTGGCGCGGCTTCGGCAAGATCGGGGACGTGAATACGCGTACGGGGCATAGCGTTTCCTATTGATCAAATGGGGGTCGTAGCTTAGCGCAACGCCGTTTTGTTTGAGGGCGTGGGTCGACTATCGGGCGAACGTAAGTAAATCATTAACCCGCAGCTACTGGCCGCGGCCAATGAAGCAAACACTGCACGGTACGCAATTTCTGGTGCGCCAGCACCGGCCACAGCGGGGCCGGCAAGACAACCGACCACCCATCCGGTGAGAGCGGGCAAACTGGCAGCACCTAGCACTTGCGCAAGATTGACCGTGGTGACAGCCCGTCCCGCCAAGTGCTCAGGAAACAGTGCACGGCCTTGCGCCACAATCAAAATGGAGCAAGAAGAAAACAAAGGTAGCGCGCATAGCAATACAACCGTCCAGGCTAGGGGTGGTTGTTGTATTAAGGCCAGACAAAGAAAGACGGCAATCGACGCGCTCATGCTCGCGATCACAATTTT
>CAWUMP010000229.1:0-4092 GCA_963923385.1 uncultured bacterium
CTGGATCGTCTGCATTGACATGAAAGATCGGCGCTTCAACCATCTTGGCCACATCCGTACAGTAAATGGTTGATCGCGCATCGCGCGGATCAGAGGTGGTAAAGCCAATTTGGTTATTCACCACAATATGCACCGTACCGCCCGTGCCATAACCACGTGTGTTGGCTAGATTCAGCGTTTCCATCACGACGCCTTGACCTGCGAAAGCAGCATCGCCGTGAATCAGGACGGGTAAGACTTGCTCGCCAGTATGATCATCACGGCGGCGTTGACGCGCGCGCACCGAACCCTCAACAACGGGATTAACGATTTCGAGGTGCGATGGATTGAACGCCAGCGAGATATGCATCGGACCACCGGAGGTGGTGATGTCAGATGAAAATCCATTGTGGTATTTCACGTCCCCCATCGGCAACGCATGCGCGTGTTTACCTTCAAATTCAGAGAATAAATCGTTGGGGCTTTTACCCAGCACATTGACCAACACATTCAAACGTCCGCGGTGGGCCATACCGATAACCATTTCCTGCACGCCTTGCGCACCGGCACGTTGAATAATTTCATCCACCGCGGGGATCAGACTTTCCCCACCTTCGAGAGAGAAGCGTTTTTGTCCAACAAAACGCGTATGCAGATATTTTTCGAGTGTTTCTGCTTCGGTGAGTTTTTGCAGAATACGTTTTTGATAGGCTGGACCAAAGCTGGGCGTCGCGCGACCCGGTTCGATCCGCTCTTGAATCCAACGCCGTTGCGAACGATCGCTCACGAACATGTACTCAAAACCAATATTGCGACAGTAGGTGTCACGCAGCGCTTGCACCAAAGTGCGTAAGGTACAACGCTCGAGTCCAACAAATGAACCGGCATTGACCTCGATGTCTAAATCAGATTCAGCTAAATCATAGTAGGCCGTTTCAAGTTCTGGTGCTGCCGGACGCGGCATGCGCTTTAACGGATCTAAGGTCGCCCAACGCGAGCCTGCAATTCGATACTGCGTCACCAACAGCAGCGCAGCGACTTGTAGTCGCTCGTGCGCGGCAATGCCGGCTTGACCGGATGCGCTTCCAGCGCTGAGTTGACCTGCTTTGGCACGTTGAACAAAGGATTCAACCACGGGTGCGTGCGCCACATCTTTAGCCGCACTACCAGGCATCAATTGCATTTGGTCGAAATAGTCGCGCCATCCTTCAGGAACCGCGGCGGGGTTGACCAAATACTGCTCGTATAAGTCCTCGATGAATGGCGCGTTGCCACCGAACAAATAAGAGTTAGATTGAAATTGTTTCATCATAACGACATCCTCCACATGTAAAAACGGCGGGAGACACCCGCCGTTTTCGGTTCAATCGATCGCTCAGCGTTGCGCCAACGGCACGACATTCCGTGGCACCGAGCCACGGTACAGCTGACGAGGTCGACCAATTTTGTACTCTGGATCTGAAATCATTTCTTGCCACTGCGCAATCCAGCCAACCGTGCGCGCAAGCGAGAAAATACAAGTAAACATCGACACCGGAATACCTAAGGCACGCTGCACAATCCCCGAGTAAAAATCTACGTTCGGGTAAAGTTTGCGCGACACAAAATATTCATCCTCAAGCGCAATTTTTTCCAGTGCCATCGCTAGCTTGAACAACCGATCGTTTTGCAGGCCCAGTTCATTGAGCACTTCGTAACACGTTTCGCGCATCAGTTTTGCGCGTGGATCATAATTTTTATACACGCGATGACCAAAGCCCATCAACTTCACGCCGGAGTTCTTGTCTTTCACTTGTTTAATGAACTCGCCGATTTTTGAGACGTCACCAATTTGCTCAAGCATTTCTAATGCCGCTTCGTTGGCACCGCCGTGCGCTGGGCCCCACAAACATGCGATACCCGCGGCGATACATGCAAACGGATTGGCACCCGATGAGCCGGACAAACGCACCGTCGAAGTCGAGGCGTTTTGCTCGTGATCGGCATGCAAAATCAAAATACGATCAAGTGCACGCACCAACACGTCATTCACCTTGTATTCCTCCGCAGGCACGCCAAACATCATGCGCATGAAGTTTGCCGAATACGACAAATCATTGCGCGGATACATAAACGGCTGACCGATATTGTATTTGTAGGCCATCGCCACGATGGTGGGCAGCTTCGCAATCAATCGGAAAGCCGAGACTTTGCGGTGCTCAGGATTATTGATGTCTAGCGAATCGTGATAAAACGCAGACAGCGCGCCGACGACGCCAACCAATACTGCCATTGGGTGCGCGTCACGACGGAAACCAGTAAAGAACCGGTTCAGTTGATCATGCACCATGGTGTGACGTGTCACCGTGGTCACAAACTCTTCTTTTTGCCCAACATTGGGCAACTCACCATTTAAAAGTAAGTAGCAGGTTTCAAGAAAATCGCAGTGCTCGGCCACTTGCTCGATGGGATAGCCCCGATAAAGCAACACACCAGCATCACCATCGATATAAGTAATTGTTGAATTACAACTGGCCGTCGACAGAAAGCCCGGATCATAAGTAAACATGCCGGATTTACCGTACAGCGATCGAATGTCGATCACTTCTGGTCCAACGGATCCGGTCAATACGGGAAATTCAAATGAACGTCCGTCATTGAGACTGAGGGTGGCTTTCTTATCCAAGAGCGTCTCCGGTTTCCTCTAACTGCGGGGGCTAGGTTCAAATAGCGCGAAGGGCATCAACCACTACGCGATGGCGCGCATGCGCCGGTTCACTTCGCCCGGCGACCACATCCCACAGGTCGTTATCGGGAGAATCAAGTAGATCTTCGAGTGCAGCAATTTCTTCAGCCGCAAAGCAACCATTACGCGCGGCGAGATAACGACCAAGGACGATATCTAATTCCAATAATCCACGCCGGCATTTCCACTTCAAACGCTCTAAACGTTCTCGCGCAAGCGGCTGTGCAAGCATGTCTGACACGATCGACTCAAACAGCCCGCTTAACCATCATGTCTTTGATCTTGCCAATCGCTTGCGTTGGGTTGAGACCTTTCGGGCAAACATCCACGCAATTCATGATGGTATGGCAACGGAACAAACGATACGGGTCTTCCAGGTTATCCAGGCGCTCGCTGGTGGCTTGGTCACGCGTATCGGCAATAAAACGATAGGCCTGCAATAAGCCAGCGGGGCCTACAAACTTATCCGGATTCCACCAAAACGAGGGGCACGAGGTCGAACAGCAGGCACACAAGATGCATTCGTATAAACCGTTGAGCTCATCGCGATCTTCTGGCGATTGCAGGCGCTCGTGCTCGGGGGGAGGCTCGTTATTGATGAGGTAAGGCTTGATCGAGTGGTATTGCTTGAAGAACTGGGTCATGTCCACGATCAGATCACGCACGACAGGCAGTCCAGGCAATGGACGCAAGGTGACATGCTCAGGCAGATCGGCCAGCTTTGTGATGCAAGCCAAGCCATTTTTACCGTTGATATTCATGGCATCAGAGCCGCACACCCCTTCGCGGCATGAGCGACGAAACGACACGGAATCGTCTTGCATCTTAATGCGCGTTAAGGCATCAAGCAGCATGCGGTCCGATGGTTCGAGCGCAATATCGTATTCCTGCATGCGAGGACGAGCATCAACGTCTGGGTCGTAGCGGTAGATGGAGAATCGCATCGTTTAGTACCTTTGTTCAGCCGATGGCGGCGAGATAAATCGTCACGTGAAATAAAAAAAGATAAACAACCGCAGCGTATTAGTAGGTCCGCACCTTAGGTGCAAACTCTTCAACGGTCAGCGGCTTTTGATGCACCGGTTTGTATTCAAGCTTGTTGCCCTCTTTATGCCAAAGGGTGTGCTTCATCCACTCGGCATCATTACGATCAGGAAAATCTTCGCGGGCTTGCGCTCCACGAGATTCTCGACGCGCTTCTGCAGAGACCATGGTCGACATCGCGGTTTCCACTAAATTATCGAGCTCAAGTGCTTCGATACGCGCGGTGTTAAAGACCTTGGACTGATCTTCGATATAGGTGTTTTTAGCGCGCTCTGCGATCTCACCCATGAGGCGGACGCCCTCGGAGAGCATGTCAGGAAAGCGAAACACGCCGCAATGCGCTT
>CAWUMP010000230.1:0-4090 GCA_963923385.1 uncultured bacterium
TTGCCGGCTCTGATCTGCAACCAATTGATTCGCTATCCGTGGCTAAGGATCAATGGGCCAAAAATTTGATGTTTCAAGTCCACCCCACGCTTGGTCCACAAGAGATGCTGCACGCTCATCGTGCTGTACAAAAAGTGCTTGCTGAGGCAATGAGATAAATTTATCTAGGTGCTTTTAGAGAACAAGAAGCCCCTACGCCTGCCAAAATGCTTTCAAGCTTAAGCCAATCCGCCCTCCAGCTCCCTCGCTTTGCAAAGCGCGGGTTGGTGTTGTTTGTTGATATCTCGTTGTGTGTGTTGACGTTGTGGTTTGCGTTTTATTTACGCATCGGTGAGCTCGTTGATTTGACTGGTCCAGCGGCATTTGCAGCCATGACCGCAATCGCGGTTGCGATTCCGGTGTTTATTGCGTTTGGTTTGTATCAAGCGATCTTTCGTTACGCTGGTTGGCCTGCGTTAATGACTGTGACGCAAGCGTGTTTGATTTATGGCGTGTTGTACGCCGCACTCTTTACGGTGTATGGCTTTCCTGGTGTGCCGCGGACAATCGGATTAATTCAACCGATCCTGTTGCTACTCGCTGTTGGCGCTTCTCGCGCAGTGGCGCGGTTTTGGTTGGGCGGTTTGTTGCAATCGTCACAGCGTTCAAAAGCCTTGCCCGCCACACTCATCTATGGTGCCGGGGATGCAGGCATGCAGCTCGCCAATGCGATGGCAAATAATCTCGAGCTACGCCTTGTTGGTTTTTTAGATGACGACACTGCACTGCATGGGCGCGTGTTACATGGATTAAAAATTTACTCGCCTACAGCGCTGCCCGAACTAAAACGCACGCTTCAAGTTACCACGGTGTTGCTTGCATTGCCCTCAGTGAGTCGGCGTCGCCGCAACGAAATCTTGCAGCAAATTCGCGCGCACAAAGTGTTGGTTCGCACCCTACCAAGTTATATCGAACTCGCTCAAGGTCGCGTCAGCACGGCAGACGTTCGTGAACTGGATATCGATGATTTATTAGGTCGAGAGCCAGTGGCGCCGAATCGCGCGCTGATGGATCAATTGATCCACAATAAAACCGTGCTCGTGACGGGTGCAGGTGGTTCGATCGGTAGCGAGCTCTGCCGACAAATTCTTCACTCGACACCAGCAAAGCTTTTGTTGCTAGAACAAAGTGAATTTGCGTTGTATCGCATTCAGCAAGAATTAGAGCCGCTACTCACACCCTCGACGCAACTCATTGCCTTGCTTGCTTCTGTACAAGATCAAGCGCGTATGCGCTTAATTTTTGATACCTATCGACCCAATACGGTGTATCACGCCGCGGCGTATAAACATGTGCCCTTGGTTGAGCACAACCCAAGCGTTGGGATCTCCAACAACGTGCTCGGAACGCGTGTGATTGCTGAGTGTGCTCAGGCCTTTGGCGTAGCGGACTGTGTACTCATCAGCACTGATAAAGCGGTGCGCCCGACAAACATCATGGGCGCGAGTAAGCGTCTGGCGGAGTTGATTCTTCAAGCCTTAGCCGCAGAGCGCACAACGACGCGTTTTTCGATGGTACGTTTTGGCAACGTGTTGGATTCTTCTGGATCGGTGGTGCCGAAGTTTCGGCAACAGATTCGTGATGGTGGGCCAGTGACGCTCACGCACCTCGAGATCACGCGTTACTTCATGACCATTCCCGAAGCAGCACAGTTGGTCATTCAAGCTGGGGCAATGGCCCAAGGCGGCGAGGTGTTTGTGTTGGATATGGGTCAACCCGTGCGGATCCAAGACCTTGCCCGACGCATGATTGAGTTGTCGGGCCTGACTACGCGCGACGCAGCCAACCCGGACGGAGATATCGAGATTGTGGTCACCGGTTTACGCCCAGGCGAAAAATTATTTGAAGAATTATTGATTGGCGAAAACCCCCAGCCTACCGCTCACCCACGGATCATGAAGGCACAGGAGGATTTTCTGCCTTGGTCGGTACTGGATACCCAACTCCATGCATTAAACAGCGCCTTAGATGCCAATCAGGTCGATTCTGTAAGACAATTACTGGCTACGCTGGTCTCGGGGTATGTGCCCAACGCCGAAATTGTCGATTGGGTGCATTTGCAGCAGGTTGTCGATGGCAATGCGCAGATGCGCTAAGTCCCACCGCACCTTGCCATCAACCCAACGCCAATGCGTTCTCACCAAGCACTTCAATTTAATTGATAAGGAACCTCTCATGCCTTTAATTCATGTCAGCCTCTTTGAAGGCCGCACCATCGAACAAAAACGCGCCTTTGTGCAAGCGGTGACAGCAGATGCTGCCAAAACACTTGGTTGCACGATCGAGTCGGTGGATATTATTTTTGAAGACGTCAAGAAATCTGATTGGGCGATGGGTGGACGCTTGCAATCGGACCCCGCGGCTTAACCCAACGCAATCGCAAATACGACGCTTCGCAATCGCCACCATCGTTGATGGCGTTGCGAAGGCGGTTCGCGCAAAGCCATGACGCTGTACGCCTTCGGACTCAATCATCAAAGCGCGCCGCTCGCGATACGCGAGCGCGTGGCGTTTGCTGCCGATGCGGTGAGCAACGCCTTGTTGGCGTTGTGTCGTACGCGTCCTGCCGCTGAGGCGGCGATTCTTTCGACATGTAATCGTACGGAAGTATATTTATCTTCGACGGAGCCTTCGCATGTGGTGGATTGGCTGGCCACGTATCACGGGGTGTCGCCCAACGAACTGAGTCCGTATTTATACCGACTAGCCAACGATCAAGCGGTACGACACGCGTTTCGTGTGGCGTCCGGTTTAGATTCGATGGTGGTCGGTGAACCGCAAATTCTCGGTCAGATGAAAGATGCGGTACGTACTGCCGCCTCTGCCGGTACGCTCGGTGTTACCTTACATAAGCTATTTCAAAAATCCTTTGCGGTCGCCAAAGAAGTGCGCACCACCACGCAGGTCGGTGCGCAAAGCGTGTCGATGGCGGCGGCTGCGGTGAAATTGGCGGCGCGAATTTTTCCGAGTATCGCCGAGCAAAAAGTATTGCTGATTGGTGCGGGCGAAATGATTGAGTTATGCGCTACTCACTTTGCCGCGCAAGCACCTGCACGCATGACAGTGGCTAACCGTACGTTAGAACGTGCGCAAAATTTGGCGCATCGTTTTGGCGCAGAAGCCATCGCTTTGCGCGATTTGGGCGAACGCTTACATGAGCACGATATTGTCATCTCGAGTACCGCAAGCTCATTACCGATTGTCGGTAAAGGCTTGATGGAACGCGCGCTCAAGCAACGTCGTCGTCGTCCAGTATTTATGGTCGATTTAGCGGTGCCACGTGATATCGAAATAGAGGTGGCAGATCTTGATGATGTGTACCTCTACACCGTGGATGATCTGGCCGAGATTGTTTCTACAAACTTAGATTCTCGACAAGCTGCAGTACAACAAGCCGAGGTCATTATCGACACGCAGGTCGGGCAATTTATGCACTGGATGCAATCGCGAGACAGTGTGCCTTTGATTCGTGCTTTACGCGACCAGGCAGAAGCAGCGCGCGCCGTTGAATTACAGCGTGCAGAGCGCTTGTTAGCTAAAGGCGAAGATCCACGTGCGGTACTCGAAGCGCTGTCGCATGGATTAACCAACAAATTGATGCATGGGCCGAGTCAAGCGCTCAATGAAGCGCATCCCGATGATCGTAGTGCGCTTGCGCGGATGGTTGAGCGTTTGTTTCGTTTGTCGCGTTAAGCAAAACATGCGCGATTTGATTGGGATTTTTCTGCTGTGAAAGAATCATTACGCGCCAAACTCGAGCAACTCGCTGCACGATTAAGCGAAGTCGATCATTTGCTCTCTTCCGAAGAAGCCGCACGCGATCTTGATGCCTTTCGACGCTTATCACGCGAACATGCAGAACTTTCTAATGTGGTGAGCTTGTACCAGCGGTACGGCGCGGTTGAAGCCGATCAACAAGCAGCGCGCGAATTGGCTCAAGACCCTGCCAATAAAGCCTTTGCTGATGAAGAGCTGCGTGCCGCGAGCGCGCAGCTCCTGACGCTAGAGGCTGACCTACAGCGCGCGTTATTACCCAAAGACCCGAATGACG
>CAWUMP010000231.1:0-4074 GCA_963923385.1 uncultured bacterium
ATGCTGCCGAGGCGCATCCGGTGTCGATGTTGCACATGCTGCACGCCAAAGAAACGGGCGCCAAGATGATCGTCGTGGATCCGCGCTTTACTCGTACCGCAGCCAAAGCCGATGAGTATGTACGCATTCGCTCAGGCACCGATATTGCGTTTTTGTTTGGCATGCTGAACATCATTTTTGCCAACGGTTGGGAAAACAAGGAATACATCAAAGCGCGTGTCTTTGGCATGGATGAGATCCGCAAAGAAGTCGCTAAGTGGACACCCGAAGAAGTTGAGAAAGTGTCGGGTGTTTCGCCTGAGCAGCTGAAAAAAGTCGCCGAGATGTTTGCCAAAAATCGCCCCTCAACCATCGTCTGGTGTATGGGACAAACGCAGCACACGATTGGTAATGCCATCGTGCGCGCGTCGTGCATCTTGCAATTGGCCCTTGGCAACATTGGTGTGTCGGGTGGTGGCGCAAATATTTTCCGCGGACACGACAACGTGCAAGGTGCCACGGACGTGGGCCCCAATCCTGATTCGTTGCCCGGTTATTACGGTTTGGCCCCAGGCGCTTGGAAACACTGGGCGCGCGTTTGGAACGTGGACTTTGAGTTCATCGAGAAACAATTCGCCAAAGGCATGATGACCAAGTCGGGCATGACCGTCTCACGCTGGATTGATGGTGTGCTCGAGAAAAACGAAAACATTGATCAAGATCCCAATTTACGTGCGCTGATTTTTTGGGGACATGCGCCGAACTCGCAGACGCGCGGTCTGGAGATGGTCGAGGCCATGAAAAAGCTCGACATGATGGTAGTGATTGATCCGTATCCTTCGGCTAGTGCGGCGATGGCAGCGATGGTGCGCAAAGACGGTGTGTATTTATTACCTGCGTCGACGCAATTTGAATGTGCGGGTAGTGCAACAGCGTCCAATCGCTCGATTCAGTGGCGTGAAAAAGTCATCGATCCATTGTTTGAATCGCGCACCGATCACATGATCATGTATCAATTGGCTGGCAAGCTTGGTTTTGCCGATCAGCTGGTGGGTAAAAAAGACGGCAAGCAATCGATCAAGTTAGTCAAAGGCAAGGGCGGCATGGATGAGCCCGATGTCGAAGACACCTTGCGCGAAATTAATCGCGGCACCTGGACCATTGGGTATTCGGGTCAGTCGCCAGAGCGTCTACAAGCGCATATGCGCAACATGCACGTGTTTGATGTGAAAACACTGCGCGCCAATGGCGGTGTGGATAAGGTGACAGGCTATTCGCTCGATGGCGATTACTTTGGTTTGCCTTGGCCCTGTTATGGCGATGCCAAACTCAAACATCCGGGTTCGCCTAATTTGTACGACACTTCTAAGCACATGATGGAAGGTGGCGGAAATTTCCGCGCAAACTTTGGCGTGGAGCGCGAAGGTGTGTCGTTGTTAGCTGAAGATGGCTCGCATTCCAAGGGCGCGGATATCACTACCGGTTATCCAGAGCTTGATCACAAGCTACTGAAAAAATTGGGTTGGTGGGATGAACTCACTGAAGATGAGAAAAAAGAAGCCGAAGGCAAAAACTGGAAGACAGATCTTTCTGGTGGCTTGATTCGCGTCTTCATGAAAGAGCATGGCTGCCATCCCTTTGGGAATGCCAAAGCGCGTGCAGTGGTTTGGAATTTTCCGGATGCGGTACCGAAGCATCGCGAAGCGCTCTTTAGCCCGCGCCCAGATTTAATCGAAGCCTACCCAACGCACGATGATAAAAAAGCCTTCTGGCGTTTGCCCACGCTGTATAAGTCGGTGCAAGAAAAAAATCGCGACATCAGCAAACAGTTTCCGCTGATCTTAACCTCGGGACGTTTGGTCGAGTACGAAGGCGGTGGCGAAGAGACGCGTTCCAATCCGTGGTTGGCCGAGTTGCAACAAGATAACTTTGTGGAGATCAATCCACGCACGGCCAACGATCGCGGCATTCGCAACGGTGAAATGGTATGGGTCAGTTCACCGACCGGCGCTCGCATTAAAGTGAAGGCGATGGTGACCGAACGCGTTGGAGTCGACACCTGCTTCATTCCTTTCCACTTCTCTGGTTGGTGGCAAGGCAAGGACATGATTGCTTTTTATCCTGATGGTGCCGCTCCGATTGTGCGTGGTGAAGCGGTGAACACTGCCACCACCTACGGTTACGACTCGGTCACCATGATGCAAGAGACCAAGACCACGCTTTGCCAAGTGGCGAAGGCCTAAGGAGACGACAATGGCACGGATGAAATTTCTTTGCGATGCGGAGCGTTGTATCGAGTGCAACGGTTGCGTCACCGCTTGTAAACAAGAGCACGACGTTCCATGGGGCGTGAACCGTCGTCGCGTGGTCACGATCAATGATGGTGTGCCAGGTGAGCGTTCGATTTCGGTGGCGTGCATGCATTGCTCCGATGCGCCCTGTATGGCGGTGTGTCCGGTGGATTGCTTTTACAAAACCGAAGATGGTGTGGTCTTGCATGACAAGGACCTGTGTATTGGTTGCGGCTACTGTTTTTATGCATGCCCGTTTGGCGCGCCGCAATTTCCGCAAGCCGGCGCGTTCGGTTTGCGCGGCAAAATGGATAAATGCACGTTCTGTGCAGGTGGCCCAGAAAAAGATCGTAGCGAAGAAGAATTCCGTAAGTACGGCCGCAATCGTTTATCTGAAGGCAAACTGCCGGCGTGCGCAGAAATGTGTTCGACCAAAGCGCTGCTGGGCGGTGATGGCGATGTGGTTGCCGATATTTACCGCGAGCGCGTGTTAAAGCGCGGCAAAGGTGCTGAAGTGTGGGGCTGGGGAACGGCCTACGGTCTGCCTGGTGGCGGACAGAAACCAGCGGCGACGGGAGCAAAATCATGAGCCGCCTCAAACGCGTCGCGGCCTGTATGGCGCTGATTGGTTTGAGTGCGTGCGGAGAGTCGGACCAAGTACTCACCTATAAACAGGGTAAGTACCAAGGTAAGACCGATACACGAGCCTATGAAAACGAACCCTTGGCTTATGGTGATGCAAAGTGGACGAAGGGTGATCGCGCGAGCTGGGAAAGTCAGATCCGCACGCGCAATCAAGCGCAAAACGAATATCGGCGCGCCCCTTAATTGTCGTGGTCTTAAGCGAATCGGCGTTTACTACGAAGCGAGCTCGCTGCATTGATGCGGGAGACACTCTGATGCCTCAGTCTTTATTTTTCCGTCAGGCCTGCGTGGCGCTGATACTTGCTGCCTCGGCGATGTGGGTTGGAGCACAACCAGCGACACCGAGCGCGCCTAGTCCGGCGCCTGCCACAGCCCCAGACAGTGCAACGACGACCCAGGCGCAGCGTCAAGTTGAGCAACCGGGTAACAACGCGCCCACCTGGCGTGAAGTGCGTAAAGAAGGCCAAACGCATTACAGCAGCTTGCCTGCGCGTGAGTCGGGTGTACTGATTCAATCGGCTGGTGAAACTTGGCGTCAACTTCGTAACGGCCCCATCACGTTTTATGGTGGCTGGTTTATCGTGTTGGTGGCTGCAGCCATTGGTGCGTTTTATCTTTGGCGCGGCACCATGCAATTGCATGAGCGGCCCACTGGACAGTTAATCGCACGCTTTGCACTGATTGAGCGCTGGGCACATTGGTCCATGGCGATTAGCTTCTGCGTGTTGGGGGTTTCTGGTTTAGTGATTTTGTTTGGCAAACATCTACTCTTGCCAGTGATTGGTCACACCTTGTTTGCTTGGCTGACTTTTTTGATGAAGAACCTACACAACTTTGTCGGGCCGCTCTTCATCATTAGCATCGTATTGTTTTTTATCATCTATGTGCGCGATAACTTGCCCGAAAAAGGCGACCTGCAGTGGTTACTCAAAGGCGGTGGCATGCTCAATGGTGAACACGTGCCCTCGGGCCGGTTTAATGCTGGCGAAAAGAGCTGGTTTTGGTTTGGGGTCGTGATTCTAGGTGCCGTGATGAGCGCCTCGGGGTTAGTGCTGCTGTTTCCAAACTTCGAGCAACTGCGCTCGACGATGCAGACTGCCAATGTGGTGCATGGCATCGCGGCCGTGGTGTTTATCGCGATGTCTTTGGGCCACATCTA
>CAWUMP010000232.1:0-4050 GCA_963923385.1 uncultured bacterium
AGAGCCAGACCGTGGCATGAATTTTTTTAATATCGCGCCACGCGTGATGATGCATCTCGATGATGTGCCTGCCACCGCGTTGATACGCCCCGGGAGTCGCGTGACCTATCAACTGTTTGCTTCCGGTGAACGTGCCGATGTTGATGCCTACGCTGCATGGAAAGCGCCGTTACTACAACGTGGCCAGCGCATTGAAACACTGGATAACGCACGGCCTGAAATACGCGCTGCACTGGATCGTGCGCAACGTTTTCTTGGATTGGCTGCGCTGCTCGCCGCTGTACTAGCTGCGGTGGCGATCGCGTTGAGTGTGCGTCAATACACTGCACGACATTTGGACGCTTGTGCAGTCATGCGTTGCTTGGGTGCAACGCAATCTCGGTTGCTCGCCTTGCATGCCACGGCGCTGACGCTGCTTGGATTACTTGCTTGCAGTATTGGTTTGCTGTTCGGGTTCGTTGCGCAAATGGCGATCGCATACGGCTTAAGCCAATGGGTGAGTGCGGTGTTACCAGCGCCCAGTGCGATGCCAGCGCTTCAAGGTTTATTGATTGGTATGGTGTTATTGCTTGGATTTTCCTTACCTCCACTGATGCAACTCAAAGGCGTGCCTGCGTTACGCGTTATTCGTCGTGAGGTGGGTCAATTACCTGCCAGCGCTTTGCATGCCTGGGTACTTGGCGCGTTGGTGTTGGTTGGATTGTTGTTTTGGCAAGCCGGAGATGCGCGGTTAGGCGCGGTCGTGGTGGGTGGTTTTATCTTTGCTGCAATGTTATTTTTTGGCGCCGCATTATTCGGCTTGCGCGTGTTCTCGTCAGCCGTCAGTGTGCGTGTGTTGACGGCGGTGCTCGTACCTCTTTCCGTGCCTGCCGTCTCGGTACGTTATGCGCTCAATCAGTTACGCCGTCATCTGCGTGCCAATGCGGTGCAATTGGCCTGTCTTGCGTTGGCGTTGATGGCCATGTTGTTACTCACCATCACGCGCACGGATTTATTGGCTGCGTGGCGCGCTGCGGCGCCACCCGATGCGCCGAATCGATTTTTGATTGGCATACAACCTGAGCAACGGGTGCCATTACAAGCGCTATTTACTGCGGCTCAATTGCCCGTACCCGAATTGGCACCGATGGTGCGTGGGCGATTAATTGCCATCAATGCACGTCCGGTGAGCGAAGCAGATTACGTGGATGAGCGTGCTAAGCGTTTGGTCGAGCGTGAATTTAATTTGTCGTATCAAACGGCGTTACCGGTTGGAAATCGAATTACAGCGGGGCAGTGGTATGCACCGGAACACGGCACAAAGGAGATTGCACCGGAACACGGCACAAAGGGGGATGCGCCGGAACACGGCACAAAGGAGATTGCGCCGGAACACGGCACAAAGGGGGTTGCACCGGAACACGGCACAAAGGCCGAAGCCTCTGTAGAAGCGGGGTTGGCGCGCACGTTAGGTCTAAAGCTTGGTGATCGTCTGACCTACAGTGTTGCGGGTGTTCCAGTTGAGGTTGAAATTACTTCATTACGTACGCTGCGTTGGGAATCGATGCGGGTGAATTTTTTTGTTCTCACGCCACCATGGGTGTTACAGCAGCAGCCAGCGTCCTACATTACGTCGTTTCGTTTAGCACCGACACAAGCTTCGTTTGCTGAACAACTGGTGGCGCGATTTCCGAACATGACGGTGGTCGATTTGGATGCCAGCTTGCGCCAAGTGCAAGTTCTGTTTGAGCAGTTGGCCGCTGCGGTGCAAGCGGTATTTGGATTTGCGTTGATTGCAGGATTGCTGGTGTTGTACGCCGCACTCAATACCAGTGAAGCTTCTCGTCGACATCAAACGGCGATCTTGCGCGCCTTGGGTGCCTCGGCCGCACAGGTGCGTAGCACGCAGCGGATTGAGTTTTTTGTGATGGGTTTAATCGCTGGTGTGTTGGCCGCGTGCGGTGCGGCCTGTATTAGCGCGCTACTGGCCTGGCGGGTGTTTGAAATCGACCCCCCATGGATGCCGTGGATCTGGTTTGCAGGGCCCTTGATCGGTGTGCTGTTGTTTAGTCTGAATGCACAGCTGTCGATTCGATCGGTGCTGCGGGTTTCGCCTGCCCTCGTGCTACGTGACGAGAGCTAGTCTAGCGTTGAGTGCGCGTACAGACAGGTACAGCGATCGTTTCAGCGGTTGCGCTCACGCAGTGATCTCCCCGGTGCGATGCGCGCGCCGTTACAATAGCGTATGACCGAGTTCCTTTATCTTGCACTGCCATGGCTGGTTGTTCTATTGGTCTGCATTGCGCTTGGCTTCAGTGTGCTGATGCTGCGTCAGCGCGGCACGCCGAGCGCATCGGATCAGTTATTGCGCGAAGCCTTGTCACAAGCGCGAGCCGAGGCACAAACCGCGGCACGCGAGTCGCGCAGTGAATTGGCCGCCGGTATCGAGCGTGCAGAAAAATCGTTGCTCACGCAGCTCGCCACGGTGAGCCGGCTTGCCCGCGAAGAAAACGACGCGACGTTACAGCGATTTTCAGCAGCGCAAAATCAACAGCTGAGCGTGATGCAAACCAATCAAGATCAGCGCCTCACCGAAATGCGTGCCTTGATTGAGCAGCGCCTAGAGTTGATTCGTAAAGACAACGGCGAACAACTCGAAAAAATGCGCCAGACGGTCGATGAAAAGTTACACGCTACGCTCGAACAACGCTTGGGTGAATCTTTTAAATTGGTGTCCTCGCAGCTCGAGGCGGTGCATAAAGGTATTGGCGAAATGCAAACGCTCGCCGTGGGTGTGGGCGATTTAAAGCGTGTGCTGAGTAACGTCAAAACAAGAGGCACTTGGGGCGAAGTACAGTTAGGCGCGTTACTCGCGCAGGTGCTGACCACTGATCAATACGCCGTGAATGTCGCCACACGACCAGGCTCGAGCGAGCGTGTGGAGTTTGCGTTGCGCTTGCCGGGGCGTGCCGATGAAGGACAAGTGTGGCTACCCATTGATTCAAAGTTTCCAGTCGAAGATTACGATCGCTTGTTAGCTGCGCAAGAGCGTGGCGACACCGAGGGTGTGAACGAGGCATCCAAAGCCATTGAAACGCGCATCAAAGCGGAAGCGCGCACGATTCGAGACAAATACATCGAGCCACCGCACACCACGGATTTTGCGTTGTTGTTTTTACCGACAGAGGGGTTGTACGCTGAAGCGCTGCGCCGAGATGGATTGGCCGATTTGTTGCAACGAGAATTTCGTGTCACGTTGGCTGGCCCCAGCACATTAACTGCACTACTCAACAGTTTGCAAATGGGTTTTCGAACTTTGGCGATCGAAAAACGCTCTTCAGAGGTGTGGGTGGTGTTGGCTGCAGTCAAAACGGAGTTTGGAAAATTTGGCGAGGTGTTGGCCAAAACAAAGGCGCAACTCGAAACGGTGGCGCGCTCCATCGATCAAGCAGAAACACGCACACGCCAAATGGAGCGCAAATTAAAAACGGTCGAGGCATTACCTGATGCGCAATCGCAAGCGTTGCTCAGTGCATCGAACGATGCGGGCGTAGAGGAGACTTAACCCATGGATATTGCATTACGTAGCGCCACGAAGTTGGTGCGTGCTTTACAGTCAAAAAAAATCGGTGCACTCGAGTTACTCGAACATTACCTCGCGCGTATTGCGCAATTGGATGGAGCACTCAACGCTTTGCCGGTGCTGGACATCGAAGCTGCACGCAAACGTGCGCGCGCGATCGATCGTCAGGGGGCGCATTTGGCTGGGCCCTTGGCGGGTCTACCCATGACCGTCAAAGAATCGTTTGATGTGGCTGGCTTGCCCACCACTTGGGGATTAACCGAATATCGCCGTAAACGTGTCAAAGAAGACGCGCTCGCGGTGCAGCGCTTTCGTGCGGCAGGCGCGAATGTGTTTGGGAAATCCAATGTTCCAACCTTGTTAGCTGATTGGGAAACACTCAATCCGGTCTATGGAAAAACAGTCAACCCGTGGAATCCCCTGCGTACACCGGGCGGTTCATCTGGCGGAGCTGCGGTCGCCTTAGCGACAGGGATGACGGGCCTTGA
>CAWUMP010000233.1:0-4037 GCA_963923385.1 uncultured bacterium
TGCGGAAACATATCAAGGATCAAACCACCCCCTTGTGCGCGGCGGTAATTCCAGTTTGTGGGGCAGCATGGCGGTGGCCGGCGTGATCAACATCGTCAGTAAGCGACCCAAGGGCGATGACGCAACGCTCAACGTGAGTTTGGATTCGCGTGGATCGGTGGCATGGGGATTGACTAAAAACGTCCGTATTTCTGATCGCTGGGGTTTTAATCTGGCAGTCGATGACACCAGCTATAAGGGCTACCAAACCACACCCAATGATGATTTGTGGCGTTATCCGCACAAAGAAGCGACCGACGCACACAACAGCAACGTGCAACTCACGAGCGACTTCAAGCTATCAAATACATTCAACGCCTATGTGCGTATGGGCCTTCACATTCAAGACCAAGACATCAGCTACAACGCGCTGGGTAACAATGTGCAAACGAACCCCGATATCGCGGGTGGGTTTGATTGGCGCATAGATGAAAAAAGTCGCTTGCAAGGAACGGCTTGGGCGCAGTTTGTGAAGTTCGAAAAATTTAACGGGACAGGCTGCTATTGGGTCAGTTCAACGAGTTGCTTGAGTGGGTCGACGGCAACCAGCGCCGGAACATCGAATGCTGTAGCCGACTATTTTACGCAATACGGCTCGCAGCGATATCGCGAACAAGGTGCTTCGTCGATTTACTCGCATCAATTACGTGGAGGAATTGTCGAAAGCGTGCAAATCGGCGCCGACGTACGGCGGCTTTCCGCAGCCGATGCAGAAGTGTTTTACAGTGCGCCAACGTCACTCACTGCGTTACAAGGGAATGTGCACAGCACGACCTATGGTGAGGGCAAACAACAATTTCAAGGCGTATTTGCGCAAACGCGTATAACACCGCTGGCGCCACTGGAACTGACCTTGAGTGCGCGCGAAGATCGCTGGGAGAGCACCGATCGTTTAGCACAACGCACGAAAAGTGGTGTGACCAGTTCGGTACGACCCACCGACACATCGATCAGTGCGTTGAACCCGAGCATGGGTGCCAAGTGGAACTTCACCGACGCATTTGCAGTACGCGGAGCTACTTACAAATCGTTTCGTGTGCCTGGATTCAATAACACCACGCGCACTTACGGCACCACCACTGCAGTGATTGCTAACCCTGATCTGAGTCCAGAAAAACTCACCGGCGTTGAATTCGGTGCCGACTACAAAACCGGTGCGCTGAGTGTAGGCGCCACGGCGTTTCGATACGACATCAAAAACATGATCGCCACCTACTCGATCACTAGTTCGACCTACGCCTCTGCGCCGACTGCAGTGACCGATTTTTGTGGCGCTACGATCACCACGCGTTGTGGCACCACGGTGAAGTACTACACGAACGACCAAGATGGGCGTTCTACGGGGCTTGAGCTCAACGCCAGTTGGCGTGCGAGCTACACCCTTACCTTGAATGCTTCCTACACACGCACCGATAGTATTCTGACGCGCGTGGCATCGACGGTGACTGATCCGGTGAATGTGCAATTGGTAGCCATTCCACGCAACACCGCGTTATTGAGTGCGCAGTGGGCACCCACCGAGCAGATTAAAACGTGGACCGAGTTACGTTATATCGGGCGCATGAATATCGATACCACCACAGTGAGCGGTACACAGTTCGTACAAGGAAGCGCCACCGTCGTGGATTGGTCTGCACGCTATGCCTTAGATCGCAACACCGATCTGACCGCTAGCGTGGTGAATCTGTTTGATCGAAAGTACAACGAAGCAGCGTATACCTACAATCAACCGTATAGCCGCACGTTATCGATGCCCATGACACTCACACTCGGTGTGAAAGCGAGGTTTTAATGCAATACGTCAACATACTAAATCGACTGTATCAGCAAACTAGATTGCTCAAACGCATCGCGTCAATGAGGCTTGGGCATGCGTGGTGTCGCGTGTTGCTGCTCGGATGCATCGTCTTGACTGCCAGTGCACACGAACACGCGGTGTCACGACACAGCGCGATGCCGATGTCAGCCACCAATCGTGTTGGTCAAGCCAGTGCTGCCATCGATGCGCAAGGTACGCTTTGGGTGGTACAGCAGGACAATCATGGTGTCATTGTGGTGCGACGTTCGGTGGATCAAGGGCAAACGTGGTCTGCGTCCGTGCCGGTCACCTCTTCACCAGAAGTCACCGATAGTGGTGGTGATGCACGACCTAAAATTGCAGTTGCTCCAAGCGGTGTGGTGTATGTCACCTGGACGCGCCCGTTAGCCAAGCCGTACACCGGAGAAATTCGTTTTTCACGTTCAGTTGATCAAGGCGCCTCCTTTAGTGCACCAATCATCGTGCATGCCGATCGACAACAGATCACCCATCGCTTTGATGCACTGACGGTCAATACGCAAGGACAGGTGTTTGTGGCTTGGATTGATAAACGCGATGGTGAGGCGTTACGAGGCAAGGGTGCGTATCGTGGTGCAGCGGTGTATTGGGCGGTGTCGGATGATCAGGGCGCGAGTTTTCGTGGCGACTACAAACTGGCCGATCACAGTTGCGAATGTTGTCGAATCGCGTTGCTGCCGCAAGCGGATGGACAAGTGCAAGTGTTGTGGCGGCATGTGTTTGCACCGAACATTCGCGATCACGCATTGAGCGTGTTGAATGCATCGGGTCAATCAGGACGTGTCACACGCGCCACTTTCGATGATTGGAAAGTCGATGTCTGCCCACACCATGGACCATCGTTGGCACGAGATGCCGCGGGGAGATTGCATGCCGTGTGGTTTAGTGGTGGCGCAGAAAAATCGCGGGTGTTTTATGGGCGACTGCGTGAATCACGATTGGAGGCACCCCCCACCCCGCGGGGGGATGCGCAACTGGCTCCTCGGGTTGAGGGCCAGCGCGCGATCGGTGCGGGACGTGCCGAGCATGCGGACGTAGCGGCGAGTGGCAATCGCATCGTCATTGCGTGGAAAGAATTTGATGGTCAGCGAGGGCAATTGCGCGCACAACGTAGCGACGATGGTGGCTTGCAATGGCGTGAATTTTCGTTGGCGAGCACCGAGGGCCCATCGGGACAACCACAAGTGCTCGTGCATGACGAAAAATTTTTCGTCTTTTGGCCGCGCTTAGACGCGCCCTTGGGTGTGGTATCAGTACCAACCCCACCCAGCGTACAAGCGTTTGATGCCACGAGCTTCACACAACTACGTGCGCAGCACCCACGCCAACCGTTTGTATTGACGTTTTGGTCGACGACCTGCGCGCCGTGTCGCGATGAAATGCGTGTGTTGAAACAACTCAAAGAAAATTTTCCTCAGTTGGCGATACATGTGGTGTCAACAGATTTACCTGACCAACAAGCCCAGGTGCTGACCTTTTTATCGCGCTACGATCCTGGCCCAGTGGTGCGTTGGCAATTTAGTGATGCGTTTATTGAGCGCGTGCGTTATAGCGTCGACCCCAATTGGCGGGGTGAATTACCGCGCACTTATTTATTCAACGCCCAGCATGTGGCGCAAGCCGTCAGCGGCACGATGCGTTACGCGCAGCTGGCGCAATGGGCCAAGCAACAACGTCATCCATAAATCGAATCGGCGCGATGCGGTGCTAGACTGCGCTCATACCGCACTGAGACGGTAACGACGTAACAAAAAATCGAGGAGACTCCACATGATGTTCAAGCGGTATTGCACCTTGGCTTTGTTGGTCTTATTCAGCGCGTGCGCGAGCCTACCTGCATGGGCGCAATCCGCTTGGCCAGATAAACCGATGAAACTGGTGGCGCCGTATCCGCCCGGTGGGCAAACTGATTTAGTGTCACGTTTTCTTGCCGAACGGTTAGCGGCCACCTTGGGTCAAAGCGTGATCGTCGAAAACAAAGTCGGCGCACAAGGCATTGTCGGCTTAGAGGCCGTTAAAAATGCACCGGCTGATGGCTACACATTTGTGTATGTCAATGTATCGAACATTTCGATTAATCCGCATGTACACGCCAAGTTGCCCTACGACGGATTACGCGATTTTGCGCCGGTGAGTCAGATCGGTTTAACCGTACTGGCGA
>CAWUMP010000234.1:0-4012 GCA_963923385.1 uncultured bacterium
TTTATCAATTGCCGGTGTTGTTTGTGTGTGAAGACAACCGTTGGTCTGCCACCACTGCCACCGACAAAATGACAGCAGGTGCGGGCGCTTTGTCGCGCGCACAAGCGCTGGATATTTCTGGAACCACTGTCGATGGTAACGATGTGTTTGCGGTGCACGCCGCGGCTGGCGAGTTACTCACGCAAGTGCGACTTGGACAGGGTCCGCGTTTTCTGCACGCAGTGACATATCGCGTGAAGGGTCATGTCTCGGTCGATGCGGCGCAGTACCGCTCGCAAGCCGAGGTGCAGCGCGCTTTAGCGCATGACCCATTGCTATTTGCACGCGAAAAATTACAGGCACTGGGTGCGACGCCAACGCGCGTTGCGGCACTAGACACGGCGGCACGCGAAGAAGTCGCTGCCGCCGTACGTGCAGCGAGCGCTGCGCCCTGGCCGACGGCCGCTGCAGCATATACCGACATTCAAGACCTCGGCGCGGCGCAATTCCGATGACTGCCACACGCTTGAGTTATGCAGCGGCAGCGTGCGTAGCGCTAGAAAACGCCATGCGTGACGACGCGCGCGTGATTGCATTGGGCGAAGACGTCGGACGCGGCGGAATTTTTGGTCAGTATTTGGGCTTGCAAGAAAAATTTGGTGCAACACGCATCATCGACACGCCGATCTCGGAGTCCACCATCATGGGCGCAGCGGTGGGGATGGCGCTGTCTGGGTTAGTGCCGGTGGTTGAAATGCGCGTGGCCGATTTTGCGATGTGCGCGATGGATGAAATCGTGAACCAAGCGGCCAAGGCACGTTATATGTTTGGAGGTCAGGGGCGCGTGCCATTGGTCGCGCGTTTACCGATTGGTGTTTGGACTGGCTCTGCGGCTCAGCATTCGCAATCATTTGAATCTTGGTTTACACATGTGCCAGGACTCGTCGTCGTCACACCCGCAACGCCACAAGATAATCACGACCTGTTGTCAGCAGCACTTGCTTGTGGTGATCCGGTGATCTACATGGAACACAAAGAGCTGTGGGGTTTGGTCGATGATGTCACACCCGAAGCGCGATTGCCGATTGGTGTGGCGCGCACTTTAAAAACAGGCAGCGATATCACGCTGGTGAGTTGGTCGCGTGCCGTGCATGCTGCGCTCGAAGCAGCTACGCTAGCCGCGGCAGAAGGCATTCGCGTAGAAGTGATCGATTTACGAACGCTTTGGCCATGGGATCGTGATGCGGTGTTGGCCTCGGCTGCTCGAACCCAGCGCGTATTGGTGGTGCATGAAGCGGTGCAAGTGGCTGGCTTTGGCGCAGAGATCGCGGCGACGGTTGCCGAGACCCTTGGCGTTCGGGTAAAAAGGCTGGGTGGATTGCGTATTCCGGTGGGTTACGCCAAACCACTCGAAGATGAGGCGCGCTTTGGCGCGACAGAAATTTTGCAGTCGATTCGCGCGTTCGTTGCATGAAGTGTATCGAGTCAATCGATTGAATTGTTTGTTGTTGAGCGGCTCGTTTTTTTTTGATACCCATAGATAACAACCAGGCGGCAGTCACAAGACCAGCCCCGGATTTTTAGGAGACCAAGCGCATGCAACGCAGAACCTTAATCGCGGCCTTTGCCGCTGTCGGAATGATCACTAGCGCCACCTTCGGATGGGCGCAAAGCCCAAGTAAATATCAGGCCGAATACCGCTTATCGACGGTGGTCGGTACAGCGTTTCCGTGGGGAAAGGCTGGCGAAAAATGGGCCGAATTGGTTAAGCAACGCACCAACGGACGCATCAACATCAAACTGTATCCAGGCGTGTCGTTGGTCGCAGGCGATCAAACGCGTGAGTTCACCGCGATTCGTCAAGGCGTGATTGATTTAGCCATTGGCTCGACGATTAATTGGTCGCCACAAATCAAGCAGCTCAATTTATTTTCGCTGCCATTTTTGATGCCCGATTACGCGGCGATAGACGCGCTCACACAAGGCGAGGTTGGCAAAGATTTATTTAAAGTGCTCGATAAAGCCGGTGTCGTGCCCTTGGCTTGGGGAGAGAATGGGTTTCGCGAAGTGACCAATTCAAAGCGCGAGCTACGTAAACCCGAAGACTTTAAAGGGCTGAAGTTGCGTGTGGTTGGTTCGCCGCTCTTTTTAGACACCTTAACTGCCTTGGGTGCGAATCCGACGCAGATGAGTTGGGCCGACGCGCAACCTGCTTTGGCCTCGGGTGCGGTAGATGGTCAAGAAAATCCGGTAACGATTTTTACGGCAGCAAAGCTTCATACCGTCGGACAGAAAAACGTCACTATGTGGGGGTATGTGGCTGATCCGCTAATTTTTGTTGCCAACAAAGAAGTGTGGGAAGGTTGGACCAAAGAAGACCAAAAAATTGTGCGCGAAGCAGCGATCGATGCAGGCAAATACAACATTCAGATTGCGCGTGAAGGCATGACTGGCGCAGATCCTGCGGTGTTGAAAAACATCGAGTCGCTGGGTGTGAAGGTGGTGAAACTCACTGCGCAAGAGCGCGCGGAATTTGTGAAGGTCACTCGGCCCGTGTATGACAAGTGGGCAAAACAAATTGGTCCAGACTTAGTCAAGAAAGCCGAAGCGGCCATCGCAGCACGTAAAAAATAACGTCTACTGTTGACGAACGAGCACCATGGAATCCATGTGATCGAGACCGACCCAGAGGCCGCGCCGCCACCGATGTTGCCGCCCAAGGCGCGGTTTCGCTTAGAGCGCTTTTTAGGTGCGGCGGCCATGGCGGCTGTGGTGTTGATCACATTGGCGAATGTCTTGGTCCGCTATTTCACAGATATGTCGTTTGCGTTCACCGAAGAAATTTCGGTGTTCTTGTTGGTGTTTCTCACCTTCATTGGTTCTGCGAAAGCGTTTCTGGACGGCAATCAAATTGCGGTGACGTATTTCATCGACAAATTATCGCCAGCGCGTCGTCATCAGGTGTTGTTGTTTGCCTTGAGTATGAGCGCGCTGATGATGGCCTTGTTAGTGTGGTACGGCGCGCGCATGACTTGGGATGACTTTGACCTGGAGGTCACCTCACCAGGGTTGGGTTGGCCGCAATGGATGTATACCGTTTGGTTGCCGGTCTTGTCCTTGTTGGTGTTAGCACGCATCGTGCAAGGCATGGTGCATTTGTTTAAACACCGCGTGAGACCACACCCATGAGTTGGTTGCTGTTTGTGGTGTTCATGCTGTTGATGTGCGCCGGTGTTCCATTGGCCGTTGCGCTTGGATTGTCTGGTGTTGCCGTGATTGCGACGGCGCACTTGGGCATGATGTCCGTGCCGACTAATGTGTATGGCGCCATTGCGAAATACCCGCTGATTGCCATCCCGGTGTTTATTTTGGCGGGGATGATTTTCGAACGCTCGGGTGTGGCCGCACGCTTAGTGCGTTTGGCTGAATCGATGGTAGGACAGCGGGCCGGCGGTTTGGCCATTGCGGCGGTGTTGGTGTGCATGATCTTGGGTGGTATTTCAGGCAGTGGTCCTGCCGATGCGGCAGCGGTGGGTGCGGTGTTAATTCCGGCCATGACTCGCGCCGGATATCCCAAAGAATTTTCAGCCAGTTTGATTGCGGCGGGGGGATCAACCGCGATTGTGATCCCGCCATCAATTGCGTTAATTATTTATTCCATTCTTGTTCCGCAAGCGAGCGTGCAAGCGCTGTTTGCTGCGGGCTTAGTGCCTGGGTTGCTCTCGGGTGTGTCGTTGATTCTTGCCGCGATGGTGCTCTCAAAAATTTATGGTTGGGGTACGCAAGAAACGAGTGACCCACCGCGGTTTTGGCAGAGCTTGCGTGAGGCGGGTTGGGGCTTATTGGCTCCGGTGATTATTTTGGGTGGCATGCGATCGGGATTATTTACGCCCACCGAGGCGGCAGTGGTTGCCGTGGTGTATGGATTGTTCATTGGTTTGGTGGTCTATCGCAGCATGACGTGGTGCGGCGTTTGGGATTTGCTTGCCGAAGCCGCAGAAATTTCTGCCGTGATTTTGTTCATGGTGGGCTT
>CAWUMP010000235.1:0-3986 GCA_963923385.1 uncultured bacterium
TTGGCGTATGCAACTGGGCAGGGTGATGTGAACTATGCGGTCCGAAGTTTTGCTGGGTACGGCAAGCTTTCCGGAAAATCACTCAACGATTTACGCGCGGGTGAGCGGGTTGAGATCGACACCGAAAAAAAAGACCCGCTGGATTTCGTACTGTGGAAAGCGGCAAAAGCGGCTGAGCCCGACGAAGTGAAGTGGGCTTCTCCTTGGGGACACGGTCGACCCGGTTGGCACATTGAATGCTCGGCCATGAGTTGTGCGCTATTGGGATCACATTTTGATATTCATGGAGGCGGTCAAGACTTGCAGTTTCCGCACCATGAAAATGAAATCGCGCAGAGCGAGGGTGCGAGCGGCCAGCCGCTGGCCAATGTTTGGATGCATAACGGATTTGTGCGCGTGGATGAAGAAAAAATGTCCAAGTCGTTGGGGAATTTCTTTACCATCCGCGAAATTCTTCAAGCATTTGATGCTGAAGTCGTGCGCTTTTTTATTTTGCGTGCGCATTACCGTAGTCCGCTCAATTACTCCGATCAGCACATGGAAGATGCGCGCAGCGGATTAACGCGTTTATACACGGCATTAAAAATGGCGCCAGCGCATGCGCTGGCGTCCTCGACTGCGGTGGACTGGGATCAGCCGTATGCACAGCGCTTTCGCGCGGCATTAAACGATGATTTTTCAACACCCGAAGCGGTTGCGGTGTTGTTCGATTTAGCACATGCGATTAACCGTGGACAAACGCACTACGCCACTTTGTTGCGTCAGTTGGCTGCAGTGCTGGGCTTACTACAGCGCGCGCCTGCGCAGTTTTTGCAAGCTGAGCTCGCAACGGGCAATGGCTTGAGTGGCGAGCAAATCGAGTCGCAAATTGCCGCACGCTTGGCCGCGCGAAAGCAACGCGACTTTGCGTCCGCCGATCGTATTCGGGCTGAACTGCTTGCTGCAGGCGTGGTGCTTGAAGACACTGCCACTGGTACGACGTGGCGACGTGAAACGTCAGCCACCGATACGCGTCTTAGCCCTCAAAAAAATCCTTGACGCGATCGAGCCAGCCCTTGGCTCGCGGGTTATGTCGTCCAGCGTCTTTTTGCGTAATTTCTTCGAACTCACGTAACAGTTCTTTTTGGCGATCTGTGAGTTTGACCGGTGTTTCGATCACGACGTGACAGAATAAATCGCCGTGTTCACGGCTGCGTACGCCACGAATACCCTTGCCGCGTAAGCGAAACGTTTTTCCGCTCTGCGTTTCGGCCGGTACTTTGATGCGCGCCGAACCATCGAGCGTTGGAATATCGATTTCGCCGCCCAACGCAGCTGTAGAAAATGAAACGGGCATCTCACAATGCAAGTCATCGTGATCACGTTGAAACACGGCGTGCTCTTTGATTTGCACTTGAACGTATAAATCACCCGGCGGGCCACCATTGACACCGGCTTCACCTTCGCCACTTAAGCGCACGCGATCACCAGAGTCGACCCCCGCAGGAATTTTCACCGATAATGTTTTTTGGTGCTTGATGCGCCCAGCACCCTGACACGCAGCGCAGGGATTGGCGATAATTTTTCCGTTGCCATGACAGCGTGGGCAAGGTTGTTGAATTGAGAAAAATCCTTGTGTGACACGCACCTGGCCTTGACCCGAGCACGTGGGACACGTACTCGGTTGCGTGCCGGCTTTTGCACCTGAACCATGGCAAGTTTCGCACTTGGCCATGGTGGGAACGCGAATCTTGGTTTCAAAGCCGTGGGCTGCTTGCTCGAGTGTGATTTCTAAGTTGTAGCGAAGATCAGCGCCGCGATACACATTCGATCGACCTTGGCGGTTGCCACCAAAGATGTCACCAAAGATGTCGCCAAAGGCTTCTGAGAAATTTGAAAACCCTGCGCCACCTGCACCTGCAGCCGCCGCTTGATCCACGCCGGCGTGACCGTAGCTATCGTAGGCCGCGCGTTTTTTTTCATCGGACAGAATCTCGTACGCTTCTTTCGCCTCTTTGAACGCCTCTTCTGCTTTGGGATTATCCGGGTTGCGATCCGGATGGTGTTTCATCGCGAGTTTGCGATAGGCCTTTTTGATGTCCTCATCCGAGGCATCGCGGTTGACGCCGAGCACGTCATAAAAATCTCGTTTGGCCATGATGGTATTCGCTTAAGAATTGAAACGCGAAAGGCGCAAGGCAACTGCCTTACGCCTCACGCGTGACTTCGTTGCAATGTGGATCAAGTTACTTCTTGGTGTCTTTCACTTCGGTGAATTCGGCATCGACCACATCGCCTTCTGGTTTTTTACCGGGTTCGCTGCCTGCCGCTTGTCCGCCGGCTGCATCCGCACCTGCCTGCGCAGCTTGTGCATCGGCGTACATTTTTTCGCCTAATTTTTGTGAGGCTTTCCCTAAGGCTTCTGCGGCAGCGTCGATTTTTTCTTTGTCACCTGAGGCAATTGCAGTTTCTGCGTCTTTTGCCGCCGCTTCAATTTTTTCGGCTTCACCTGCATCCAATTTATCGCCGTATTCTTTGAGCGACTTACGCACCGAATGCACCAACGCTTCACACTGGTTACGTGCGTTAATCAGTTCGAGTGCTTTGCGGTCGTCTTCTGCGTGGGTTTCGGCATCTTTGACCATACGCTGAATTTCATCTTCGGATAAACCGGAGCTCGCCTGAATTTTAATTTTGGCTTCTTTGCCTGTGGATTTATCTTTGGCAGAGACGTGCAAGATGCCATTGGCGTCGATATCAAAGGTGACCTCGATTTGCGGCATGCCGCGTGGCGCTGGGGCGATATCAGAGAGGTTAAATTGACCAAGACTCTTGTTACCTGAGGCCATATCACGCTCGCCTTGCAGCACATGGATTGTCACTGCAGATTGATTGTCATCGGCGGTTGAAAAGACTTGGTTCGCTTTGGTCGGAATGGTGGTGTTTTTCTGGATGAGCTTAGTCATCACTCCACCCAAGGTTTCAATCCCTAAGGATAGCGGCGTGACATCAAGGAGTAACACGTCTTTGACATCGCCTTTGAGTACGCCCGCTTGAATGGCAGCGCCCACCGCAACGGCTTCATCTGGATTGACGTCTTTGCGGGGCTCGCGACCAAAAAATTCGCGCACTTGATCAACCACTTTAGGCATACGCGTCATGCCACCCACCAGAATCACGTCTTGGATATCGCTCACCTTGACGCTGGCGTCTTGAATAGCCAATCGGCATGGTGCGATGGTGCGTGCAATTAATTCATCCACCAAGGATTCAAATTTTGCACGCGTGATTTTTTGCGCCAAGTGCTTGGGCCCTTTGGCATCTGCGGTGATGTAGGGCAGATTGATTTCGGTTTGCTGGCTCGAGGACAGCTCGATCTTGGCTTTTTCCGCAGCTTCTTTCAGGCGCTGCAGCGCGAGTACGTCACTACGCAAATCGATACCTTGTTCTTTCTTGAACTCATCGCAAATAAAATCAATCAGGCGCTGATCAAAGTCTTCGCCACCCAAAAAGGTGTCGCCGTTGGTGGAGAGCACTTCAAACTGCTTTTCACCATCCACGTCCGCGATTTCGATAATCGAAATATCAAAGGTGCCGCCGCCAAGGTCATACACGGCGATTTTTGAATCGCCTTTGCCTTGCTTGTCCATACCAAAGGCAAGTGCCGCGGCAGTGGGTTCGTTGATGATGCGCTTTACTTCCAGTCCAGCGATGCGACCAGCGTCTTTGGTTGCTTGGCGCTGGCTATCGTTAAAGTAGGCGGGCACCGTGATCACCGCTTCGGTGACTTCTTCGCCCAAGTAATCTTCAGCGGTTTTTTTCATCTTACGCAGCACGTCGGCTGAGACCTGCTGAGGCGCGACTTTTTTGCCGCGCACTTCAACCCACGCATCGCCGTTATCTGCTTTCACGATGCCGTAGGGCATGAGATCGATGTCTTTTTGAACTTCTTTTTCTTCAAAGCGACGACCGATCAAGCGCTTGACGGCGTACAGGGTGCTGTCTCT
>CAWUMP010000236.1:0-3964 GCA_963923385.1 uncultured bacterium
TTCGTGCGATTGGTCGCGCGAATACTTCACCATGGACGACAAACTGTCCTCGGTAGTGACCGAAACGTTTGTGCAACTCTTTGAACAAGGCCTCATCTACCGCGGTAAACGCTTAGTCAATTGGGATCCGGTGCTGCTCACGGCAGTATCTGATCTTGAAGTCGAAAGCGAAGAAGAAGACGGTCATCTCTGGCACATTCGTTATCCCTTGGCCGATGGCTCAGGACATCTCACCGTTGCCACCACACGTCCCGAAACCATGCTCGGTGACACCGCCGTGATGGTGCATCCAGATGACGATCGTTATCGTCATTTGATCGGCCGTGAAATTGCATTACCTCTTTCCGATCGACGCATCCCCATCATTGGTGATGCATATGTGGATCGCGAATTCGGTACCGGCTGCGTCAAAGTCACCCCAGCGCACGACTTTAACGACTGGCAAGTGGGACAGCGACATCAGTTACCCTCTATCGCGATTCTGACGCTCGACGCACACATCAACGAGCACGGTGCGCAGGCGTATCGTGGACTCGAGCGCTTTGCCGCACGCAAAAAAATTGTCGCTGATCTAGAGGCGCTCGGCTTACTCGAATCGGTCAAACCGCATCGATTGATGGTGCCACGCTGTGCACGTACGGGTGCCATCGTCGAGCCAATGCTCACCGACCAATGGTTTGTAGCCATGGATCAACCAGCGCCCGCCGGCACGCTGCACCCAGGAAAATCGATTGCACAAGTTGCACGCGATGCCGTCAACAGCGGTGAAGTGCGTTTCTTCCCAGAAAATTGGGTCAATACCTACGACCAATGGATGAACAACATCCAAGACTGGTGCATCTCACGTCAATTGTGGTGGGGGCATCAAATCCCCGCTTGGTATGACGAGGATGGCAAAGTGTATGTGGCGCGCACCGAAGCGGATGCGCGCGCGCAAGCCAACGGCAAATCGCTTACGCGTGATGCCGATGTGCTCGACACGTGGTTTTCCTCAGCGTTGGTTTGTCACTCCACCTTGGGTTGGCCCCACCCACAAGGCAAAGACAAACAATGCTACGACCTGTATTTACCTTCATCGGTTCTTGTCACAGGTTACGAAATTATTTTCTTCTGGGTTGCTCGCATGATCATGATGAGCGCGCACTTCACTGGTCGCGTGCCATTTCGTGATGTGTACATTCACGGCATCGTGCGCGATGCCGACGGTAAGAAGATGTCTAAGTCCGAAGGCAACACCATCGACCCGGTCGATCTGATTGATGGCATCGCCATCGGACCACTGCTTGAAAAGCGCACCACAGGTCTACGCAAACCGGAAGACGCGCCCAAAATTGCCGCGCGTACCAAAAAAGAATTTCCAGAGGGTATCCCCGCGTATGGTGCCGATGCGTTGCGCTTTACGATGGCGGCATACGCCACGCTCGGGCGCAACGTCAATTTTGACTTTAAGCGCTGCGAAGGCTATCGCAACTTTTGCAATAAGCTTTGGAATGCCACGCGCTTTGTGTTGATGAATACCGAAGGACAAGACTGCGGCTTAGATGATCAAGCCCCCGTTGAGCTGTCCTTTGTCGATCAGTGGATCATCAGTCAATTACAACGCACTGAGGCCGAGGTAGCACAAGGCTTTGCTGACTATCGTTTAGACAATGTAGCCAACGCAATTTATCGCTTTGTTTGGGACACCTATTGCGATTGGTATCTCGAGCTGGCTAAAACACAGTTGCAACATGGCAGCACCGAAGCACAACGCGGCACTCGCCGCACCTTGGTGCGCGTGCTTGAAGCCACGCTACGACTTGCCCACCCCGTCATTCCGTTTATCACCGAAGAACTTTGGCAAATTGTGGCGCCTCTGGCTGGTCGCAAACAAAGCGCATCGATTTGTATTTCTAGCTATCCGCAATCGCAGCCAGAACGGATCGATGCCGATGCAGAAGCTGAAATGACGCGTCTGCAAGAAGCCATTAATGCATGCCGCAATCTACGCGGTGAGATGGGCGTTGCGCCTTCGCAACGCGTACCGCTGATCGCGGCAGGTGATCCGCAACGGATTGCACGCTTTACGCCCTATCTGAGCGCATTGGCGCGCTTGAGCGAAGTAAGCACCGTCAATGAGCTACCAGCAGCAGATGCACCGGTGGCGATCGCTGCAGACTTACGCTTAATGCTGCAAATTGAAATCGATATTGCCGCCGAGCGCGAGCGACTCACCAAAGAAGTCAATCGTCTCGATACCGAAATCGGGAAGTGTCGCGCCAAACTCAGCAACGCCTCGTTTGTTGAGCGTGCACCAGCCAATGTGGTCGCGCAAGAAAAAGCGCGGCAAGCCGAATTTGAAGCCACACTGGCTAAGTTGCGCCCGCAACTCGATAAGCTCGCTGGCCGCTAGGCCACCATCATGACGTTGCCCCACGGACTGCGTGCATTTCGTCATCGCAGCTTTCGGTTATTTTTTTTCGGGCAAGGCACCTCACAAATTGGTACGTGGCTACAACTCATCGCGACCAGTTGGCTGGTATATCAACTCTCGGGCTCTGCATTTTTACTGGGCTTGGCAGCCTTTGCATTACAGATTCCATTTTTAGTGCTCTCACCGGTTGCTGCGGTGTGGATCGATCGCTTACCTAAACGACGCGTGTTGTTAGTCACGCAAAGCGTGGCACTTGCCCAATCACTCACTATGTTTGCATTGGTGCTCGCTGGACACATCGCACCTTGGCACCTGATTGCCGGAAATTTTTTACTCGGCTTAGTCAATGCGTTTGATGGCCCGGGGCGGCAATCTTTTTTAATCGAGATGGTAGAAGGCAAAGCCGATCTACCCAACGCCATTGCATTTCAGTCGATCATCATGAACGGCGCACGCTTTATTGGTCCGATGATCGGTGGCGCAGTGATCGCTTCATTGGGTGCGCAATGGGGGTTTGGTTTAAATGCGGCTTCGTATTTTGCGGTGATCGCTGCCTTGTTAGCGATGCGTATCCAACCGCGCGCGCATGCCGCGAAAAGCGAGCCATGGTTAACGCAATTTATGGCGGGCTTTCGTTGGGCGTTTGGTTTTCTACCCACACGCTGCGCGTTATTACTGCTGGCGATCACGAGTTTGTCGATTAATCCGTATCTCTCACTCATGCCATGGTTTGCACAAGAAATTTATGCCGGCGATTCGCGCACCTTGGGTTGGTTAATCGCAGCGGGTGGTTGTGGCGCGATGAGCGGGATGCTGTACCTTGCTTTACGCACCAGTGTGCGTGGATTGCTCACGGTGTTACCGCTGGCCACTATCGCGGCGGGCGGCGGCTTAATCGCTTTTTCGTTTTGTCGGACGCTATGGCTTGCCTATCCGTGTTTATTTATTTCAGGCTTAGGGTTAATGCTCACCGCTGGATCAACCAACACGTTGCTACAAACCATCGTTGAAGATCGTTTACGTGCGCGTGTTGCAGCGATTTACATCATGGGATTTTTAGGTATGGCTCCTGTCGGCGCACTCATCGCTGGCAGCCTAGCTGAACACATCGGCCCACCGATGGCGTTGGCCAGTGGTGGTGCCTTGGCCCTTGGTTCTGCGCTAGTGTACTTGCGCTTCTTACCTGCGATCCGTGCCGCTATTCGACCGGTGTATCAGCGACTGGGAATTCTGCCTTAATCGCAGCCAACTCCGCTTCGGTGGGCCACGCCGTATCAAATTGCCAATCGTATTGCGCTTCAAGTGAGGCACGAAACGCCGCTAACACCTGGCGCGCACGCGCTTCTCGATCTAATGCCGCTAACCACGCATCAAAACGCAAACGCTGACGCGAATCGGCACGAATCTCTGCAGGAAAACGACCTAACACCAACGCGCACGAACCGCACTCTTGTGCATAGCCACCCGCGATACGCTGCGCCTGGACGAGAATCGAACCGCCTTCAAGATACGCGGCCAGACCAAATCGACGTAACGCAGCCACCAATGGTG
>CAWUMP010000237.1:0-3942 GCA_963923385.1 uncultured bacterium
AATATTGCACGCCACCGCGTAGACCGTTTGCATTGACACCTGTTAAACGCAGCTGTGTTTGTTCTCTGCTAAGGATTTCCGTGCACCCGAGTCCATGCGTACCCGCCAGCGCATCATAAATTTTTAAACCCAGTCCCATCCACCAACGCTGCCCCAGGCGGTAACTGGGCATCACAAACGCGAGTGGCTGAGCAAGATGCGGCGCACTCGCTAAGAGTTGCGCACGCGCCTGCAATGCGTCGCGAACCAAACCGATCCGACCCTGCGCCAAATAGCGCACGCCACCGTGCACTAACTTCGTTGAGCGCGAACTAGTCCCACATGCAAAGTCTCCGGCCTCAACCAATGCCACCTTGAAGCCACGTGCTGCGGCCTCAAGTGCCACACCTAATCCCGTGGCTCCACCACCGATGACCAGCACATCCCAATGACTCGTCGCTTGTAAGCGAGCCAACATCGCCCCACGCGAAGAGTCGGGCCAAGTCTGCATGCGTAGTTAATGTAGCTCGGCTAAGACGCGCAGATGCTGGACCACGCTACGCGCCAACGCAGATAGATCATATCCACCCTCAAGCACAGACACGACTCGACCGGCGCAGTGGGTATTGGCAAATGCCGTGAGCTGCGCGGTCACCCAAGCGTAATCTTCATCACGAAAAGAAAGTGAAGCCATATCGTCTTCAAGATGCGCATCAAAGCCTGCCGAAATTAACACTAACTCCGGTGAGAAACTTTCTAGCGCGGGCATCCAGGCCTGCGTCACGGCATCTCGAAATTGCCGACTACCTGAACCCGCGTAGAGCGGAATATTCACCATGTTGTTGGCTGGATGCTCTGTGCCACTGTAGGGATAAAACGGATGCTGAAAGGTTGAGCACATTAAGACGGTCGGATCATCGGAAAAAATATCTTCTGTACCGTTACCATGATGTACATCAAAATCAATAATCGCGATACGCGTTAAGCCGTATTCAGCGATGGCATGTCGTGCTGCCACGGCCACATTATTAAAAATACAAAATCCCATGCTGCGATCACGCGTGGCGTGATGACCAGGGGGACGCACACTAGCAAAGGCATTACGCACCACGCCCTGCATGACTAAATCGGTGGCCAACACCGCTGCACCCGCAGCGCGTAAACAAGCTTGTAGCGTATGCGGATTCATCGCAGTATCCGGATCCAAATACACCAAACCCGTTTGTGGGGCACGCGCACGTACCGCGTCAATGTAAGCGGCTGGGTGTACACGCGCAAGTTGCGCATCGGTGGCAAGCGGTGCATCGTAGCGTTGCAAGTACTGCCCGATCCCCGAAGCAATCAACTGATCCTCAATTGCAGAAAGTCGCTCAGGGCGCTCAGGATGGAATCCACCCATGTCGTGCTTCATGCAATCGGCGTGTGTAATAAACGCAGTCGTCATCGCCCCTCCTCACAACAAAAAAATAGCTCGAAATGTATCTAACCGAACGCGATGGATGGGCTTTATGTCGATGAATAGTGTGCCGCAATCGTTGCTTGGATCGACAGCGCGGCGGCACGAGGGTCTTGCGCATCGCGAATCGGTCGACCCACCACAATGTAGTCCGCACCATTCTGAAATGCCTGCGCAACATCAACCGTACGCTTTTGATCATCCACCGTCGTGTGTGTTACGGGACGAATCCCTGGCGTTATGGCGAGCAAGCGTTGACCAAACGCAGCTTTAATTTTTGGCGCTTCTAATCCAGAACAAATCACGCCATCACACCCGGCATCTGCGGCGATTGCAGCGCGTTTCAGCACCAACTCGTCAACCGTATGTGTGCTACCCATTTCTGCTAGATCACGCGCATCAAAACTCGTCAGCACGGTCACCGCTAGGAGCTGCATGGCGCGCTTTTCTGCGACGGCTGCCTCCAAAATTGAGCGATGCGCATGCACGGTCGCAAACGTCGCACCGCGCTGCGCGAGATTAGCCACTGCGCGCCGAACGGTTTCGGGAATGTCGTAAAACTTGAGGTCGGCAAATACTTTGTTACCGCGCCCCACCAACCACTCGATGAGTTGAAAGTACCCATCGGCAGTAAATAACTCTAAGCCCACTTTGTAAAAGCACGCGCCTTCACCAATCCGCTCGACTAGGGCTTTGGCCTGCGCAACATCAGGCACATCTAAGGCAACAATCAGTCGTTCACGTGGCGCAATCAGCGCACGCGCGGTGGGAACAGTTTGGGGGGCAGTTTCAGGCGCAGTCACGGTGGCACACATCCAAGCAGTCAACAGAGTCCTTCTATGATACCGTCCCGATCCATGGCTGACATTCTTGTACTTTATTATTCGCAAGGCGGTTCGGTGCGTCGCTTGGCCGACTGCATTGCCGAAGGAATCGAGCGCGAATCAGGCGCCGCCGCACGTCTGCGCACCGTGCCGAAAGTCGCTCCCGTCACGCAGACGACTGAACCAGCGGTTCCTCCGACAGGGGCGCCGTATTGCACACACGAAGATTTAGCGCAATGCATCGGGCTCGCCCTGGGTAGTCCGACACGCTCTGGCAATATGGCTGCGCCACTCAAATAGTTTTTAGATAGCACCACAGGTTTATGGCTATCGGGCGCGCTTGCTGGCAAACCGGCTTGTGTATTTACCTCAAGCGCAAGCATGCATGGTGGCCAAGAATCCACCTTGCTGTCGATGATGTTGCCTCTCATGCATCACGGCATGTTGCTAGTTGGCTTACCGTACAGCGAGGCCGCGTTATCGCAGACCCAAAGCGGAGGCACCCCCTATGGCCCCAGCCATGTGGCTGGCAGTGGAGATGATCACCCCATCACCGCAGATGAACGTACGTTGTGTATCGCAATGGGGCAACGCTTAGCCCAAACGGCGTTACGGTTGCATGCGAGCACACGATCATGAAGCCTGCGCAAGCTGTGGATTCAATCGCTCCATCGACCAACAACCATGCGCAGGCAGCGTTGGCACGCGCAAGCGCCAATGCCGCGGCGGTGATGCTCATTGCACTGATTTTTTTATGTCTGGGTTGGGAGTTGTGGTTAGCACCGCTGCGCGAAGGCGGCTCTTGGCTAGCACTCAAAGCCTTACCGCTACTCTTGCCGCTGTTTGGCGTGTTACGCGAACGTCGCTACACCTTTCAGTGGTCGAGCATGTTTATCTTGCTGTATTTTTGTGAAGGCGTCGTGCGCGCTTGGAGTGAGCACGGCACCACGCAAGCCTTAGCGCTGGCAGAAATTTTGTTCGCGGTGCTTTATTTTGTTGCCGCCGTAGTCTATGCCCGCCACACGCGCACACCGTCACGCCCGCGCACCGACAACGCGGCAACGCCGTAACTTATCCACCGCACCACCAAGCGATCACGCCGACACTGATTTAAGCTTGCGGATTGATTCGCTCGGCCTTGCTTTGAATTTTATTCAACGCAGAGAGATACGCTTTCGCGGAGGCCACGATGATATCGGTGTCCGCGCCCACGCCGTTCACGATGCGCCCTCCTTTTGAAAGTCGCACGGTTACTTCGCCTTGACTTTCTGTTCCCTGCGTGACGGCGTTGACCGAGTACAACAACAGTTCTGCACCGCTGTGTGCCACCGCCTCGATCGCCTTAAACACCGCATCCACCGGCCCATCACCTTCTGCATGTGATTTTTTTTCGGATCCACCTTCAGATAACACCACATCCGCATGCGGACGCTCGCCCATCCCACTGCCTTGGGTCATATGCACCAATTTCCAGTGCTCGGTTTCTGTCCCGAGAATTTCTTCAGAGACTAAAGCATGCAAGTCTTCATCAAAGATCTCAGATTTTTTATCCGCCAAGTCTTTAAATTTTTGGAACGCTTTGTTGTACGACTCTTCGTTGTCGAGTTCGATGCCCAACTCTTTTAAGCGTTGTTTGAAAGCAGTGCGACCGGAGAGCTTGCCGAGCACAATTTTATCTGTCTC
>CAWUMP010000238.1:0-3928 GCA_963923385.1 uncultured bacterium
CTCGGAGATGTGTATAAGAGACAGGCGTTGAACAAGTTGTCTATGCACGACGTCGCGTGCATCGGGGCGAAGCCTTATTTCATGCGGGCGATTCTTTTAATGCGATCTATGCCATTCGCAGCGGATTTTTCAAAACCACGGTGGTAGATGGCGAAGGACGCGAGCAAGTCACTGGGTTTGATATGGCAGGCGAACTGCTCGGGCTCGATGGCATTGGCGCCGGCACGTACCACGGCAACGCGATTGCGCTGGAAGACTGCGAAGCCTGTGTATTGCCCTTTACGCTCATCGAAAATATCAGCCGCGAGGTCCCTGCGCTGCAGCGCCATCTACATTGCGTGTTATCGCGCGAAATTGTGCGCGATCACGGCATCATGATGCTGTTAGGTGGTATGCGCGGCGAGCAACGCTTAGCGGCGTTTTTATTAAATCTATCCAAACGTTTTGCACGCCGTGGGTATTCGGCCTCAGATTTTTATTTGCGAATGACACGCGAAGAAATCGGCAGCTACTTAGGCTTAAAACTGGAAACCGTGAGTCGGTTGTTTTCTAAATTTCAAGACGATGGCTTAATCACTGTGCAGCAAAAGCATGTGCGCATTATGGCGATGGAACAGCTCGAACAATTGCTCGGCACGCGGCACTAAGTCTGCCGTCGCACTAAAGTACAACGCTGTCTCCTGCGGATGGGGCAGCCACTGACCAACCACGCAGCTGCAAGGCTGCAGCGAGCGCCTGCGCACCCAAGGGTTCGCCATGCACGATCCAAGTGTTGGTGGGCGCGCGCGTGAATCCATCCGTCCATTTCAATAGCGCTTGTTGATCGGCATGCGCGGATAAACCGCCGATGGTAAAGATGCGCGCGCGTACCGGACATGTCTCACCAAACAAGCGCACACTGCGCGCACCATCCACCAAACGTCGTCCGAGCGTACCCATCGCTTGAAATCCAGTAAACACCACCGCGCATTCCGGTCGCCCTAAATTTTCTGCTAAGTGGCGACGAATTCGCCCCCCCTCACACATTCCACTGGCCGAAATAATCACGGCACCCGAGCGAATCTGCGCCACCGCCATCGACGCTTCTACCGTTTCAGAGAAATGTAACCGCGGGCCACCCTTTCCCTCACGCAACCAATGCGCTAAACCGGTGGCATCGCAATCGTAGAGCTCGGGATGATTCATGGTGATGCGCGTGACCGCATTGGCCATGGGTGAGTCGACGTAAATATCCATCGCCGGCAATCGATGCTCGTGATACAGCCGCAAAATAATCTGCAAGATATCTTGCGTTCGCCCCACTGCAAAAGCAGGAATCACGACATTCCCTCTTCGGCTACGTAGAACATCGTTGAGCGCAAATGCAAACTCACCTAAGGTTTGCACAAAATTTTTGTGCGTTCGATCTCCATAGGTTGATTCAAGCAACAACACATCGGCTTCGGTGATACGTTCTGGGTCACGCACCACAGGGTGTCCGGGCTGGCCCAGATCACCAGAAAACACCACTGTCTTGGTTTGTCCTGCCTCGGTCAGCTGCAACGTCACGATCGCCGAACCCAAAATATGTCCTGCATCATGAAACGTACAGCGCACCCCAGGGGCTGGATCAAAGGCTTGTCCGTATTCGTGCGGCACCAGTTGCGATAAACACACTCGCACATCTGCCTGGGTGTACAACGGCGGAAGGACCGGGCCATGGTCTTTGCGTTTTTCTAAATACTCCGCCTCGCGTTCTTGCAGGTGCGCACTGTCTGGCAACATCACTTGCAGCAACTCACAAGTGGCGGGAGTCGCGTAAATGGGGCCGCGAAATCCCTCTGCGGTTAAACGCGGTAACAAACCCGAGTGATCAATGTGTGCGTGCGACAGAATCACGAAATCAGGCATCTCACCTGATTTCTTTAGGGCCACACGATTACGCGTCTGTGCATCGCGCCCTTGAAACATGCCACACTCAAGAAAAAATCGCGTTTCGGCGACTTCAAATAAATAGCGAGAACCCGTCACCTCGCCCACTGCGCCTAAAAAACTTAGACGCATGAACAATGACTCAACGCATGCGCCGCGTTACTGTCTGTGAGAAGTGGAGCACGTTGCCTGTGGATCATCACGTTTTGGGCAGCCTTCTGGACGTTGTGCAGGTGAAAGAGGACATTGATTGATTTCATCGGCCGTACGTTGCAGAAAACAGGTTAACGCACTTGAGGCTGCAGCCAACATCCAGAAGACAAAAAAACCTGTCGAATACACCGCAGTGCGACTCCAACCTTGCACCAAGCCAATCATCTGCAGGTCTTGCGGGTCGAGGACAGTAAAAAACACGGTTTCTGCAACGCCACCCACAATAAAAGCGGGCCATAAAATCCAAATGAGCTTATGCATGATCCCTTTCCTCCTCCTCAGTGGAACATCAGATCACACTCACAGCCCATCAGCCCGAAGATCGAGTACGGGATCAACGCCATTCCATTGACCCGCAAGGCGCCAATCGTGTGCGGCATCCTCAACCTGCACACGCCAATGTCCTGCAGGCAGCGGTAATGGCATCGCAGCGACATACACGCCTTGTTTAGGTACAAGCGTGAGTGTGACGTCATGACCGGCTCGAGTGGCGTGCGCAAAATGCAGTCGCACAAACACCGGATCTGTCCCCGATAAGCGCAATTGAACGGTCTGCGCTGCGGCATCCATTTGGAGTTGCGCCCGCAGGTTCAGTTGCGCCGCCCGCGTTTGGCGCGCCAACACCTGATTGATCGCTAAACCTTGCTTGTAATAATCATCCGCCACTAAGCCATCGGCACTTGAAAACGCCAACCACATGGTGATACTCCCGGCGAGCAAAACGGCAACCGGACCAAGCATCAATAACCACGGCCACGGTTGGCGATACCACGGCCCGACATCGGCGTGCATCTGTAGAGGCATATTGTTTCCTTACGGTCGAATAAAAAACACACTGCGCTCAGTAACCGATACCTGCGGATCGTCTTCATCGGTCATGATGAAATGAATTTTGTGCGAACCCGCACTCACATGCTCCATAGGTACACGGGCTCGAACGGTCACCATCCGGGTGCTAGCACCTTGCATTGCCACATGGTCATCACCAGCCAACACCAATTGAGGCAAGCCCTCGACGCGCAAGAGATAGCGACGCGGCGATTCGCGCGTATTCATGACTTGCAAGCGGTAGACGTTCTCGATCAACCCACCGTCCAACTCACGCGACATGGCCGCACGATCACGGATGACGTCGAGCTTTAATGGAACGCGCTGCAATAATGCCGTGGTGGTTGCCATCACCACCAACCCTAAGATGGCGATGTAGATCAGAATTCTTGGGCGAAAGGCTCGGGCAAACATTTGTGCACGTGACAATCCCAAGCGCAGTGCATGGGTCGTTGAATAACGAATCAAGCCGCGCGAGTAACCCATTTTGTCCATGACTTGATCACATCCATCTGCGCAAGCTGCGCAACCAATGCACTCATATTGCAAGCCGTTGCGGATATCAATGCCAGTCGGACAGACTTGGACACAAATACCGCAATCAACGCAATGCCCCAAGCCCGCATACTCGCCGTGTTTACGTGCACCACGCGGTTCACCGCGTGCATGATCATAGGTAATGATCATGGTGTCCTGATCAAACATCGCACTTTGAAAACGCGCGTAAGGACACATGTACTTACAGACTTGCTCACGCATCCATCCGGCATTGCCATAGGTGGCAACGCCATAAAACAAAATCCAGAAAGTCTCCCAAGGACCGGTATCTAACTGCAGCACTTCTGTGGTCAGTGTTTGGATGGGGGTGAAATAACCCACGAAGGTCAATCCAGTCCAAAGCGCTAGCGCGATCCACACGCCATGTTTGAGCGTCTTGAGATAAATTTTTCGCCATCCAAGCTGAGCGCTATCTAAA
>CAWUMP010000239.1:0-3908 GCA_963923385.1 uncultured bacterium
AGATGTGTATAAGAGACAGACTTTGGCGTTATCAAAGCCAGACATTGGTCCACAATCCAAACCCAACGCGCGTGCTGCCAAAATAAAATATCCGCCCTGCATCGATGCATTACGAAAGGCCGCCCGCTCAGCGCCAGCGGCGTTGGCAGGGCCTTTAAATAAATGAATGGCATCAGGCTTGTGTGGAAACACCTGCGGTAGGTGCTCATAAAACTGCGTATCCCAAGCCAAGATCACGCACACCGGTGCAGACATTGTCTTGTCTAAATTTCCTGGACTGAGGGCGGGCGCGAGTTTGGCCTTCGCCTCAGCAGACTTGACAAACACCAAGCGCGAAGGCTGGGTGTTCATGGTGGTCGGGGCCCATTTAAAAACATCATAGAGTGCCTCGAGCGACGCGTCGCTCACCGGCGCTGCATTAAAGCCATTGTGCGAGCGTGCGTCGCGAAACAGTAAATCGAGTCCTTGATCATTCAACATTCACGTCTCCTCATGCAGACAAAAAGAAAATCACCCGACATTGTGCCTCAACTACCCTTTCGCATTGTTTCGCGTGTTCACCCAAGACAGCACGTAAAATCTGGGTATGCAACTCAACACGACACTGCCCGATCTTTCTGCGCTGATCCGTCCGGGCGACGGGATTATTTGGGGCCAAGCCACCGCTGAGCCGACCACCTTAGTCGCTGCGGTCTTGGCACAGCGTGCGTTATTCAGCCAAGCGCAGGTTTTCTTAGGGGTTAATTTTGCCGGCTTGACCTTACCCGAGCACGCAGATCACTTATTGTTTTCTTCGTATTGCGGCGCAGGCGCTAACCGTGCGCTTGCCGATGCTGGCGTTTTAGATATTTTTCCGCTGCCCTACTCGTTGCTAGGTCAAGCCATTACACGCGGCCAAATCAAAGCCGACGTGGTGATGTTGCAAGTAGCGCCGCCCAATGCGCAAGGTGAATACAGCATTGGGCTATCGACGGAATATCTGATTCCTGCACTAGCGAAAGCGCGTGTGGTGATTGCAGAAGTGAACCCTCGTCTACCCTGGGTACATACAGAAAAGCGATTGCGTCGCGAAGATTTTTCCCTCCTCATCGACACCAATACCGATCCGATCGCATTACCTTATGGTGCGCCTGGTGACATCGAACGTCGGATTGCGCGCAATGCTGCGCAGTTTGTCCCGGATGGTGCCACGCTTGAATTCGGTTTGGGATCCTTACCCATCGCGGTACTCGAATCGCTCGCCGATCGGCGTGACTTAGGTATTCATTCGGGCATCGTGTGCGACACGGTGGCACAACTGACCGAGGCTGGGGTCATTACCAACGCAATGAAAGAAATAGATCGCGGCGTGAGCGTTGGCGGCATTTTGTTTGGCACAGCCAACTTATATCGTTGGGCACATAACAACCCTGCGTTGCGTTTAATGTCATCCGACTACACGCATAGCCCGCGCATCTTGGGCCAGCTACATCGCTTTGTTGCGATTAACTCCGCAGTTGAAGTGGATCTGACCGGTCAAGTAAATGCCGAAATTATTCAAGACAAAGTCGGACGCGCGAGTTACGCCGGCGCTGTGGGGGGGGCTTTAGATTTTATTCGTGCTGCCAATCACTCACCGGGCGGATGTTCGATCATTGCATTACCCGCATCGATTGGCGGAAAAATTTCACGCATCGTGCATCGAATCAATGCGCCCATCGCCACACCACGCAGCGAAGCTGGTGTGTTTGTAACCGAATGGGGAGTGGCCGATTTACGCGGCCTGTCACTCAATGCACGCATTCCAAAAATGATTGCGATTGCCCATCCTGATTTACGCGAATCGTTAGAACGTGCAGCCAAAGCCAGTGGATGGTCTGGTCGCGCTTAACGAAAATTTCGTAGCGCAGGCACCGTCCAAAAAGGCATTACGGCCAAGCCCATCATACACAGCGCAAAAATAAAACCGGTTCGATAACCACCGGTGTAATCATGCAATACGCCGCCCATCAACGAACCGAAGGCGGCACCCAGCGCGTTGTATGCGTAGATCGTGCCAAAAATAGTTGCCACACGGGGACCAGAAAAATGGCGTGTGACGATTGAGGAGACAATCGGACCACGCATGCCTTGGCAAAAACCAAACACAATCACGTACAACACCAGCAAAGCAAACCAAGGCTGATAAGAAATCGCAAACAACACAAAAATACCTGTGGCACTCCCAATAAAACTCGCCGTGACAGTCTGACGAAAACCAAAGCGTTCCGATAAAAATCCGCTCATTGCCACGCTACACACCGACAGCATGCCGATGATGCCAAATGCAGAAGCCGCCGTGATGGGCGTAAAGCCTGAATCAATAAAATACACAACCGTTTGTACGGTGACCGTGTACATCGCCACCGAAGTTAGGGCAAACACCTGCGCTAACGCCCAATAGATACGCGTTTTCATGGCACCACGAAGCGTCCAGCCATGTCCCTCTGTTTGCGTGCGTGACTCCCCCCGATACGCAGGATGTCCGAGTGCAAAACGCTTCCACGGCACCAACAGCGCAATAATCAGTGCAACACTTAGTAAACCGAACCCAAGGTGTTGATAGGTGCCACGCCAATCCATTATCGATACCAGATGCTGCGCGAGTGGAACAAAGATCAGTGCGCCCATCCCGACTGCTGAAAATGCAATCCCAATCGCAGTCGACAAACGATCTCGGTACCAACGTGTGAGTAAACCCGATGCAGGCACCATACCAGTGAGCGCAACACCAAATCCCACCACCACGCCGACATAGAGATAAAACTGCCAAAGCGCGCTTAAGTGGCTCGCTAACAAACAAGCGGAACCAAGAAAGCTCAATCCTGAGACATACACCCAACGCGGTCCAAGTCGGTCAAACAAGGTGCCAACCAACGGCGCGATCAATCCCCCCACCAACAAATACGTGGCATACACACCGGTTAATTCAGAACGTGACCAACCAAACTCGCGTTCAATCGGCAATAAGAAAACAATGTAGGTGTCGCCCATGCCGCGACCGAACATATTCAGTAAAAAACAACACGCCAAGACGCCCAGTGCGGTACGCCTTAACGCGGGCCGATCTTGCGAGGTCTGTGACATTAAAAATCAGCGCGTATTGGCATCGATGCCAAACACTTGCCGCAGATAACTCAAGTACCCCGCGTCATTGGCCATGGTTTTACCTGGCTCATCCGATAACTTCGCCACCGGTTGACCATTACATTGCACCATCTTGATCACGATCTGTAGCGGCGCAAAGCCCAGATCGTTGGTCAGGTTGGTTCCCACACCAAATGCGGTACGCACACGACCATGAAAACGACGTGCAATCTCAATGGCCAACGGAAAAGAAAGTTGGTCAGAAAAAATCAGCGACTTGGTACGTGGATCAACACGATGTCGTTGATAGTGGCGAATCATTTTTTCACCCCAAGCAAACGGATCGCCAGAATCATGCCGCGCACCATCGAACAGTTTGCAGAAGTACACATCAAAATCACGTAAGAAAGCATCTACGCCGTACGTATCTGAAATCGCAATCCCAAGATCACCGCGATACTCTTTTGCCCACATTTCAAAGGCAAAGACTTGCGAATCGCGTAAACGGGGTCCTAAGGCTTGGCAGGCCTGCATGTATTCGTGACCCAGGGTACCCAACGGTGTGAGCGAATTGCGCATCGCTAACCAAACATTCGATGTACCGGCAAACGAATGCGGAACTTGCTCGCGTAACGTTTGCACCACTTCTTCATGCCATCCCAGCGAGTAGCGACGGCGCGTGCCAAAATCTGAAATCTTGAAATCAAGCGTCGGCTCGACGGTACCGAGTAAAGAAATTTTTTCGCGTAGTCGGCGGCGACCTTCCTCTAAGCTGGCGCTTGACTGCGTTCGACGAAAATAAA
>CAWUMP010000240.1:0-3902 GCA_963923385.1 uncultured bacterium
AGTTGATCAAAGTCACCTTCAATTTGTTCGCGACCGCCGCCTGCATTCCAGGTTTGACGTAGAAATAAACGCTGGCGATATAACTTTGGCGTTGTGCCAGCTGCGCGGGTGATTTCTCCGTTGGTGAAGCCGCCCAAACCAATCAGGTTGTTAGAAAAAGGAACGCCTTGAACGACCTCTGGATTGAAATAAATCTCTCCCCCTTGCCAAACGCGCCAGCCCCAATGTGCGGTGGCAGAGAAGGTGTACATGCGCTCGCTGAGCACAGACAAACTATTGGTCCCTGAGTAGCGCGCGGCAAATGCGGGATGAGTTTGCCAGTTGTAAGTGGATTGATAGCGCGCGCTAACGCTTTCTTCTTCTGGCTCAGCGCTGACACTTTGTGCGTGGACGCACAGCGCGCTGCCGTAAGTCAGAAGTGCGGCGAGCCCAACATGAAGAAGCAGGCAGCGCTGTAAATTGGTAAACATACGTTATTTTAATCGCAGGCTGGTTACAGTCGAATGACATCGACGGCGTTGCGCAGCATTTTGATGTTATCGTAGCCACTGTTGTGCAAGCGGGAGAGACTGCGGGTGTGATGTCACGCTACGCAGCGCCGAAGGAGCAACCGCCCCGGAAACTCTCAGGCCCACGGACCGCTTGTGCTGGTAAAACTCTGAAGAGCTTGCCTGTTTCGTCGCTGGCAAGCACCGAAGGAGCAAACGCAAACTTGGTCTCGACGCGCGGTGCGATGCGTGGCGACCAACAGCGTGAATCTCTCAGGTTCTGAACAGAGGGGGTATCGATCACGCATGGTGCGTGGGCGATGCCTATCTCTCGGCGTTTAGGAGCTTGAGTCACATGAAATCGATGATCGTGATAGGCGCTGGTATTACTGGCGTCACGACCGCGTACGCCTTAGCCAAACGTGGTTATCAAGTCACCGTGATTGAATCGCATCGTTACGCGGCGATGGAAACATCGTTTGCAAACGGCGGGCAGTTATCCGCGTGCAACGCCGAGGTGTGGAACCATCCCAGCACCATCGTTAAAGCGCTGCGTTGGTTACTGCGTCGCGACGCACCGCTCTTGGTGCGCCCTGCGCCTAGCTGGCACAAGTTGTCTTGGTTTGCTGAATTCTTGGCGGCGATTCCGCGCTACGAAAAAAATACCGCCGAAACAGCGCGCTTAGCGATTGCTGCGCGCGAGCATTTATTTGCTTGGGCGAGCGAGGCGGGTATTTCGTTTGATCATGCGGCGTGCGGTATTTTGCATATCTACCGCGATCGCGCTGGCTTTGATCACGCCGCACGCGTCTCGAAATTGCTTGCCGCGGGCGGCTTAGCGCGCCGCGCTGTCACGCCAGAAGAAATGCGTGCTATCGAACCCAATTTGGTTGGGCAATATTATGGTGGTTGGTACACCGAGAGCGATTCAACTGGAGATATTCATCAATTCACGACGGGTTTAGCTGCAGCGTGCCAACGTTTGGGTGTGCGCATGTTGTACGGCGTGAATGTCGAGCGTGTGCTGCGTCGGCCAAAGGCTGTGCATGTACATCTTTCTGGCCAAGCGTCCGAACCGCTCTTCATCGCTGATGGCGTAGTGATTTGTGCAGGTACTGCGAGTCGGGCATTGGCCGCGCAACTGGGTGATCGGCTCAACGTGTATCCAGTGAAAGGCTATTCAATCACCGTGCATCTCGATGATGTACAAAGCCAAGCGGGCGCGCCGCAAGTCAGTTTGCTTGATGACGCCGCAAAACTTGTGACCAGTCGCTTAGGTGCGCAACGATTGCGTGTGGCGGGCACTGCTGAATTTGCCGGCGTGGATCGGGATATTCGGCACGCACGAATTCTTCCGCTGATTGATTGGGTGGCGCAGTGTTTTCCTAATGTACGTACGGAACGGGTGGTGCCGTGGGCTGGGCTACGTCCGATGATGCCGGACATGATGCCGCGGGTTGGGCGTGGTCGTGCCCCTGGGGTGTTCTATAACACCGGCCACGGTCATTTGGGTTGGACCTTGTCGGCTGCGACAGCGGAACTCGTCGCGTCGCAAATTTCAGAAGAAATTATTTAAATACAGAGGGTTAAGAAATTCTTGGCGGGACGTTTGATTCGCCAAGAAAAACCCCGTATCCTGCCGTTTTTCGACCGACCGGTCGGTTGATCCAGGCGGTTGGATGATCCCATGGTGTGTGCGCCTGAAATTTACGCGAGAGCCTGACAGGAGGACGGTGAATGACACGCTCGGTGACTGCGCCCGATGCCCAAGCTTTGGCCGAAGCGGTGGCTGCTGCGATGTTGGCCAACGATCGCGCGACAACGTCGCTCGGCATGCACTTGATTCAGATCACTCCCGGTGCAGCGCGTCTGCGGATGACTGTACTTGAGCACATGTTGAACGGACACGCGACGTGTCACGGTGGCTTGATCGCCACGTTGGCGGATAGCGCCTTTGCATTTGCATGTAATTCGTATAACGAGACGACGGTGGCGGCAGGATTTGACGTGAACTTTATCGCGCCCGCCAAACTCAATGACGTACTCACTGCGACGGCCTCCGAAGTCAGTCGCAGCGGCCGAACCGGCGTGTATGACGTGGTGGTTTGCAATCAACATCAGGAACGTATCGCTGTCTTTAGAGGGCGCTCGTACACGATGCTTGGCCGCTCGGTCATTCAACACGACGCGACAGGAGCAACACAATGCGCGTAGTGGCCCCCGCGTTGTCTGAATTAGATCCCATCGAGCGCGCAGGGCGCGACGAGATTGCGGCCTTGCAATTGCAACGTCTGCGTTGGTCCCTACAACATGCGTATGACAACGTGCCACATTACCGCCAAGCGTTTGATGCAAAAGGTGTGCATCCAAGTGACTTGCGTCGCCTGGAAGATCTTGCGCTGTTTCCATTCACGAGCAAACAAGATCTGCGCGCAAATTATCCGTTTGGCATGTTTGCGGTGCCGCGCGATCAAGTACGTCGGGTACATGCGTCTTCAGGTACGACCGGAAAACCCACGGTGGTCGGATACACCCGTCAAGACATCGAGCACTGGGCCCAATTGGTCGCGCGTTCGATGCGTGCTGCCGGCACACGCCCCGGTGATTTAGTGCACGTGGCTTATGGTTACGGGTTGTTTACTGGTGGCTTGGGCGCGCATTACGGCGCAGAAAAACTCGGTTGTACGGTGATCCCAATGTCGGGGGGGCAAACCGAAAAGCAGTTGCAGCTGATTCAAGATTTCAAGCCACGCGTGATCATGGTGACGCCAAGCTACATGCAAGTGTTGATTGAAGAATTCACGCGCAATGGACTCGATGCACGCGAAAGTTCTTTAGAGATCGGGATTTTTGGCGCCGAACCTTGGACCGAAGCCATGCGTGCCGACATCGAATCGACGGGTGGCCTCAAGGCGGTGGATATCTATGGTCTATCCGAAGTGATGGGTCCAGGGGTAGCCAGTGAGTGCGTTGAAACACAAGATGGTCCTGTCGTTTGGGAAGACCACTTTTATCCAGAAATTATCGATCCCGACACCGGCGCGGTGTTACCCGATGGTCATGAGGGCGAATTGGTATTTACCTCGTTGACCAAAGAAGCCATGCCAGTGATTCGTTATCGCACGCGTGATCTCACCCGGTTATTGCCGCCTACCGCACGACCTTTTCGACGAATCGGAAAAATTGTTGGTCGAAGCGATGACATGTTGATCATTCGTGGGGTCAATTTATTTCCTACGCAGATTGAAGAAATTATTCTGCAACACGGAAAACTGTCTGGGCAATATGAAATACATGTTAGCCGCGAAGGCTTACTCGATACGCTCGTGATTCGCTGCGAATTGCAATCGCACCTGGGTGCCTTGTCGGCTGAAGAAATGAACGCGATGAGCGCTTGGGTTACGCATCGCGTGA
>CAWUMP010000241.1:0-3878 GCA_963923385.1 uncultured bacterium
ATTTCTTGCCAACATGAGCCATGAAATTCGTACCCCCATGAATGGGGTGATCGGCATGACCGCGCTGGCCCTCGAGAGCACCGATCCCAAAGAGCGCGAGGAATATCTCCAAACCGTGCAATCGTCTGCTAACGCGTTGCTAACAATCATCGATGACATTTTGGATTTCTCAAAAATCGAAGCAGGTAAATTAGCGCTTGAACAGATTGCGTTTTCATTGCCCGCGTTACTTGAGGACATTGTGCGTGGACAGTCGCCACAAGCGGTCGATAAGCAACTGAGCCTGCGACTTGATCTTGCCGCAGACACACCAGACTTCGTCATTGGTGACCCGGGTCGCTTGCGCCAAGTGATTGTGAATTTATTGGGTAATGCCATTAAATTTACACCGCAAGGCACGGTCACGCTACAGGTGAGTGCCGACACCGCCGTGGCGCGGCGCGCCACAATTCGATTTGCAGTGATCGATACCGGGATCGGCATTGCCGATGCACAACGCAGCAGCGTGTTTGAATCGTTTGCGCAAGGCGATTCGTCGGTCACGCGCCGCTTTGGTGGCACAGGTTTAGGGCTGGCGATTTCAAGTCGTTTGGTGTCAATGATGGGCGGACGGATTGCCTTACAAAGCGAAGTTGGTCGTGGCAGCACGTTTAGTTTTTCTTTAAATCTTGGCGTGACCTCATCCACACCAACCGAATCACAACATACCCGAGCACACACCACGCCGCGGCACAGCGCTCATCCATTGCAGGTGCTCGTGGTCGAGGATCATCCAGTGAATCTCAAGTTGGTGTTACGTTTATTGCAACGTTGGGGGCATCATGTCCACACCGCAGAAAATGGACTGCAAGCGCTGGCGCAGTTAAACGCACAACCCTTTGATGTGGTTCTAATGGATTTGATGATGCCTGGCATGGGCGGCTTAGAGGCCACACGCCGCTGGCGCAGCGAAGCCATTGGACCACGCACACCGTTTGTTGCGATGAGCGCCAGCGCCATGCTGAGTGATCAACAAGCGGCGCTCGCCGCTGGGATGGATTACTACCTAGCAAAACCGCTGAAAGCGGCAGCGTTATTTGAGTTACTTGAATCGATTGGTGTGCAAAAATCTCAATACAACAACACACATCCAACAGGAGACGCGCATGCCCCCACGCCCATCCACTCACCGTAACATCGTTCGCTTGGGTTTATTCGCAACCAGTCTGTTGGCTTGGTTGATGTGCTGTTCTTTGGCTCAGGCACAAGCGTTTCCAACTAAGCCGATACGCATCGTGGTGGGTTATCCGCCTGGCGGATCGGGCGATTTCACCACGCGCGTTGTAGCTGAAGAAATGTCACGCAACCTTGGTATCGCGGTGCTCGCAGAAAATCGCCCTGGTGCGGGTGCCACGATTGCCTCTGATGTCGTGGCCAAAGCGGCCAACGACGGATACACCTTACTCAATGCCACGCACCACGCCATCAACAAAGCGCTCTACAAAAAACTGCCCTACGATCCGGATCACGATTTTATTGGGGTGACGCGTGTCGCCACTGGTCCGATGGTGATTGTGGTGAACAATCATTTTCCGGCAAAAAATTTGCGTGAGTTATTAAGTTATGCACGCGCTAATCCGGGCAAAATTTTTTCTGCCGCATCGGGCAATGGATCTGCCCCGCACTTAGCGTCGGTGCACTTTGAATCGGTGGCTGGCGTCAAATTCACGACGGTGCAATTTAAAGGTGGCGGACCAGCAGCCCAATCACTGATTGCTGGCGATACGCAAGTGATGTTTGCCACGCCGCCAACGGTGATGGGACTCATCAAAGCGGGTCGGATGCGCGCTTTAGCCGTCACCACACGACTGGCCTCGAATGCTGTGCCTGGTGTTCCCGGTGCCGAAGAGGCGGGGTTATCTGGATATGACTCGAGTTTTTCATTTGCGTTATTTGCACCGGCCGGCACGCCGCCTGCGGTACTCAAGCGTTTACATGAGGCTGCCACGCGCGGTTTATCACGCCCAGAGGTACGAGAAAAAATTGCCAGTCAAGGCATGGATGCCACCCCATCCGCATCGCCAGAGGCCTTTGAGGCCGAAGTGCGGGCGGAAGCACCGCTCTGGGAAAAACTGGTCCGCGATTCAGGTGCGCGCGTCGAGTAATTTCGTGCGCCAGATCGCAGACCGAACCTGCGCACCGACTGCGGTGGGCTAACATTCCATCTTTCAAATCATTTGCGGAGTCCACGCATGAGCACCACCTTAAAAACCGCCATCATCACAGGCGCCGGCACTGGCGTCGGTAAAGCCGCGGCACTGGCCATGGCCGCGGATGGTTACAAAATCGCGTTGGTCGGACGTCGCAAAGAACTTTTAGAAAAAACCGCTGCTGCATGCGGCAGTGCTGATGCAACACTGGTGCTCGCCACCGACATCACCACACCGCAAGCGGTCAAAGCGGTGTTCAGCGCCGTGCAGTCCGCTTGGGGACGCCTGGATGTGTTGTTTAACAACGCCGGCATGGGCGCACCAGCCATTCCGATGGAAGACCTGAGTTTCGAGCAATGGCAAGCGGTGGTGAACATCAATCTAACCGCGATGTTTTTATGCGCACAAGAAGCGATCCGTATGATGAAAGCGCAAACCCCCAAGGGCGGACGCATCATTAACAACGGATCGATTTCAGCGCACGCACCACGCCCCTACTCTGCTCCTTATACCGCAACCAAACATGCGGTCACTGGACTCACTAAATCGATTTCACTAGATAACCGTGAACACAACATCGTGTGCAGTCAAATTGACATTGGTAACGCAGCCACTGAAATGACCGAACGCATGGCCAAGGGCGTGCCGCAGGCCAACGGCACCATGATGGTTGAACCACGCATGGATGTCGCGCATGTGGGACAAACGGTATTACAAATGGCCAAATTTCCGCTCGAAACCAACGTTCAATTCATCACCATCATGGCAAGTAAAATGCCATTCGTTGGCCGCGGCTAAGCCCAGGTTGTTGATTTTCATCTCAACCACCTCTTCAGTTTTTTAGTCCATCAGAACCACAAAGGAATCTCCATGAGTGCACAAGCCAATTACATCTTCACTGTTTACATGGATGTCGAGGCCGATAAAGAAGCCATCTTCAATGAAGTGTATGACGTTGAACATATTCCGCTGATTTGCAAAGTGCCCGGTGTAATTTCTGCCAAGCGCTACAAAATGGAACCACTCAAGGTGTTTCTTGGTGGCGAAGTAAAAAGCATTGTGGCCCAGGGCGAACCGCAATACATGGCCATCTACGAACTCGAAAGTGCCGATGTATTAGTCGGACCTGGTTGGTCCAAGGCCGTGGATGAAGGACGTTGGGCAACCCATGTGCGGCCGTACACAAAAAACCGTCGTCACGTGTTGCGTAAGCGCATCGGTTAAGACGGCGCGGCGATTACAGCGCATGCCTCACGCCGATGCATTGCTGCAATCCATGATGCATCCACACACGAGTGCTTGGGTGTGGATGCGTGGGCTGATCAGTCTATGTTTACTGGTTGGGCTGAGTTGTACGCATGCGGCTGATCCCGAGGCGTATCCAAATAAACCATTACGCATGATTGTGCCTTTTCCACCGGGCGGGCCGGTGGATACGGTGGCGCGCGTGGTGGGACAACGTCTTAGCACCACCTTTGGTCAAGCCGTCAATATCGATAACCGTCCTGGTGCGGGCGGTATTGTCGGTGCAGAGATCGCCGCGCGTGCACCGTTTGATGGTTACACAATCTTTGTATGTGCTATTCATCACAGCGTGTTACCTGCCATCAACCCGAAGCTACCCTATGATTTTTGGCGTGACTTTATGCCGTTAGCGATGGGCGCAACTTTTCCGATTGTGTTGGTGGC
>CAWUMP010000242.1:0-3857 GCA_963923385.1 uncultured bacterium
AGACAGGGCTTGCACGATCGCGCGACCGCCCGACGGTAGTGCAGCAGCAATGCGCTCAACATAAGTTGGCCACCAACGCTCGCCAACGGCTTCAACCATTTCGATGGAGACAACAGCGTCATATTTACCTTGTAGATCGCGGTAGTCTCGAAACTCAAATTGTGCGCGTTGCGCCAAACCAGCGTGTGACAATCGTTGCTGCGCATAACGCAGTTGTTCTCGCGATAGGGTGATACCGTGCACCTGATAACCGCGTCGCGCAGCTGCTTCAGCAAAACCGCCCCAACCGCAACCAATTTCTAAGATACGTGCCTGAGGCGCAAGTGACAACGTCTCGAGAATGCGTTGATACTTTGCGTGTTGTGCTTCTTCTAATGTGCGCGAGGCTTGTGTATCGAAAAGCGCGCTCGAATAGGTCATGCTTGGGTCGAGCCATTGCGCGTAAAAATCGTTGCCAAGGTCGTAGTGCGCCGCGATGTTGCGTTGGCTGCCTCGACGTGTGTTGGCACGTAACAAATGTAAACCGCGGTGTAAAAGGCGACCGAACCAGCTGCCGTATAAGGGTCGATCGAGTGGTTCGCGGTTATTTGCAAGCAGCGTGAGTAGCTGAGCAAGATCAGGCGTTTCCCACAGGCCGTCTAAATAGCCCTCTGCAAAACCAATATCGCCATCGCGCAAAATACGTCGAAATGCAGCCCAATCATGAAACGAGATGGCCGCACGAGCCGTGCCGTTACCGAATTGTTGCTGTGATCCATTCGGTAAACCGACGGCGAGTTGACCGTGTTCGATGTGTTGTAAAACACGCAATGTGGCGCGTGCAGCAAACGGCAGATCGGGGGAAGATGCGGTATTCATCGACTCAATGGGTGGTTGGGAGGTGTGGGTTTACGATAAAACCGAACGCGCTTTCGCCAAAGTTGCAGGGCTTGCCAATGTATGCGCCAGACCACAGCCAACGTCATCAGTGGATGCGACACCCAAGCACGCCATACCGCGCCAGCACTTAAGGCTTGTGCTTGTCCGGTGATTGCCGTGTTGAGTAAGGGGCCGTCCATGTCGCGGTAATCGATGCGCACGCGCGTCGGTTGCTTGTCTTGGGTAAAGCGAAAGCGGTAGTGCCCTTCTACCGGAAAAAATGGTGAGACATGAAATTGTTTGCGAGCTTCGAGTAACTCGCCGTCTTGTATTGGACGCTGATCGGCATGAGCAAGTAGGTACGCATGCGATTCACCGAAGGTGTTATTCACTTCGACCAAAATCGCACGCAGCTTGGCGTGACGATCTTCGCAAAACCAAAAACTCACTGGATTAAATACGTAACCTAGTAGCCGCGGAAAACATTGCAACCACACTTCGCCGTCTGCGCAGTCGATGTCTGCATCCCGCAGCACTTGGCGGATCCAATCGAGGGGTGCTGAACCATCACGCGCGCCATGGTCGCGATAATAAAAACTCGCTAGATTCCAGCGGTTAATTGAAAACAACGCATTTGCGCAATCGCTGAGTGCGCTCAACGGTAGCCGCAGTGTGAACACTGCATACCGAAAGCGATGTTGCACCGGGCGCAATCGGTGGTGCATCACACTACCGCGTAATAGCCAACCAGCCATTGATTACGCCGCTGCGCGCAAGGTCGTCGAGGCGTGACGTTGCCAGGGCGCATCAATACCAAAAGAGGCAGCAACGGTGAGCGCTGAACGCAGTCCGTCTTCATGAAACCCATGACCGGTCCACGCTCCGCAGAACCATGTGCGTTGTTGACCTTGTAGTTGCGGCAGTTCAGCTTGCGCCGCACTGGCGCCATGACCAAACATGGGGTGGGCGTACGCATAGTCACCGAGAATTTTTTCTGGCGCGGGTAAACGATGTGGATTCAGCGACACGATGACAGGGGTACGAAACGGTAACGGTTGTAGTTTATTAATCAAGTAATGCACCGCTACTGCGCGTCCGTCGGGCGTGTCATGTCCCGCGGTGTAATTCCATGCAGACCAAACACGCGGGTCCGAGGGCAAGAGTTGCGTATCGGTATGCAAAATCGCGCGGTTGGACTGCCAGCCAATGCCCTTGAGCACGCGTTGTTCTGCTTGCGTTGCCCCCGCGCCAAGAATACGCAGCGCCTCGTCGCTATGACAGGCCAGTACCAGCGCATCAAAAGAATGTGTCTTTGATGCAGTAGAGGCATTCTCCGCAGTGTGTTGACTGACCAGCTGCACACCGTGTGCAAAACGCTCGACCTGATTAACCCGTGTTGCGCGCTGGATTTCGCCGCCCGCCTGCACGATGGCATGCGCGAGTTTGTCGACGTACTGGCGTGCGCCGCCACGTACCGTGTACCAAGGGGGGCGTTGCGCGATACGCAGTAAGCCGTGATTATGAAAAAAACGGGCAAATGCAGGAAACGGATAGTCCAACATCACTTGTGTTGGGCAAGACCAAATCGCTGCCGACATCGGGCCAAGATACCAATCACGAAACTCTGCGCTATAGCGACCTTGCTGCAAAAATGCACCGAGCGTGAGTGTTTCGTTGGTGGTGTTTAAAGCGGCATCGTGTTGTGCGTAAGCCGCAGCTTCGCGATTAAATCGAAGAATGTCGCGCAACATACGCAAAAACCCAGGGCGAAATAAATTACGTCGCTGTGCAAACAAGGTGCGTAGTGATGTGCCTGACCATTGCAGGTCGGGCGATTCGAGCGCCAGGCTAAAGGTCATTTCACTATCAGCCATTGGGATCTGCAGGTACTCGAACATGGGGACGAGATGCAGATAAGTTTGCCGGTTAAACACCAGAAATCCGGTATCGACCCCGTGCGTGATGCCCTCTAGCGTGACATCGACCGTGTGTGTGTGACCGCCCAACCAATCGCCCGCTTCGAACACCGTGACCGTGTGTTTTTGCGAAAGAAGCCAAGCGGCTGATAAGCCGGCAATCCCTGAGCCCACCACCGCAATGCGGCTTCTTGTTGCGGCGCTGACTGAAGACACGGATACCCTAGCTAAGCAATTGATGTGTATGAATAATGCGTTGCATGGGCGTATTCGTCAATGCTCTTGTCGGTCGCTTGCAAACGTTACATCCAGGGCCGCAACTTTTCGGTGAATACATCGATTTTTTGGTCTGTTGCGTGACGGCTTGTTTCGTTTGTGGCTGTTCAGTGGGTGACGGCGCGTAAACCGCGACACAGCTAGATGACAAACTTGCACGTCAATACGCCGATTTAAACTTGTACGTCGAGCAAGGTGCATGCAAACTCACAGTCCGTGCTAAAAACGTTGCCCAAGTAGGATGCGGTCGTCAAAAATGCCGAGGTGCGTAGCTAGCGCTTGGATGTGTAGTGAACGCGACGGCGGCAGCAGGCCACATTGAGGTGGTCAAGCAACCGGTGGGCCGGAGACCGGAGGCCAGATGGTGTCATCAATTTTGTTCAGACCGAGGATCACGGATGTTGTATCCCGACTTATTTAAATCGCTTGAGCGTGTGCGCTGGAACATGGACACCGATGTGCCCTGGGATCGTTTTGACGCGAGCAAGCTCACCGATGAGCAAGCCTTGACCATCAAAATGAACGCCATCACCGAGTGGTCGGCGTTACCCGCAACAGAAATGTTTTTGCGTGACAACCGCGATGACAGCGACTTCTCTGCGTTTATGTCGGTGTGGTTTTTTGAAGAACAAAAGCATTCGTTGGTTCTCATTGAGTACCTGCGTCGTTTTCGTCCTGATTTAGTGCCCACTGAAGCGGAACTGCATGCGGTGCGTTTTCCGTTTGATCCGGCTCCCGCACTCGAAACCCTGATGCTGCATTTTTGCGGCGAAATCCGACTGAATCATTGGTACCGTTGTGCCGCGC
>CAWUMP010000243.1:0-3845 GCA_963923385.1 uncultured bacterium
GGCTTGATCGTTGATCATGGGCCAAACTTTTTTACCGCCCACTTCGGCTTGAAATAGGTCGGGATATTGCGTCGCCGAATGATTTCCCCAGATGGTCATTTTGTGCACAGCAGAGACGGGCTGGTTCACCTTTTGCGCGATTTGCGTGAGCGCGCGGTTGTGATCCAAACGCATCATCGCGGTAAATTGCTGCGGCTTGAGGCTCGGCGCGTTTTTCATGGCGATCAGTGCGTTGGTATTGGCTGGATTTCCCACCACCAAGACCTTGACGTTGCGATCGGCAACACGATCGAGTGCCTGACCTTGAGGCGCAAAAATTTTGCCGTTTGCTTCGAGCAGATCTTTGCGCTCCATTCCGGGACCACGGGGACGTGCACCGACTAAAAGTGCAACGCCAGCATCTTTAAATGCCACCATTGGATCGGAAGCGGCCACCATGCCGTGCAGCAAGGGGAAGGCGCAATCATCCAATTCCATCATCACGCCCTTAAGGGCTTTTTGGGCTTTTTCGTCCGGAATTTCGAGCAGCTGCAAAATCACCGGTTGGTCCTTGCCCAACATTTCGCCGCTCGCGATACGAAACAGCAATGCATAACCAATTTGTCCGGCGGCGCCGGTCACTGCAACACGAATAGGGGCTTTGGCCATAAACACTCCGGGAAGGCAAAGAAACGACAAAGAAGGGCAACATGAAGGGGGTCAAACGAGGCGCTGATCTTAAGACCCGGCGCCCACTGCGTCAACTCATCTTATGTCTTATATAAGACATAAGATAGCTGATAGACGATTAGGGGGATCTGTGCTTCAATTCTTGGTATGCGTTCTCCTAAGTTCAGCCCGCTTTACCGTCAGATCAGAGACTTATTGCTTGATTCGCTGCAAGCGGGCGAGTGGCGACCTGGGCAGCCGATCCCCAGCGAAATGGAGTTGGCCGAGCGCTTTCATGTCAGTCAGGGCACCGTTCGAAAGGCCATCGATGCGCTGGCCGCGGATAACTTGTTGGTCCGTCGGCAGGGCAAGGGCACCTTTGTTGCCACCCATGGCGAGCCGCAGGTTCGATTTCGTTTTTTGCGTCTGACCCCAGATACCGGTCAGCCCGCCGCGGTTGAGCGTCAGTTATTGGATTTTCGGCGCACAAGAGCTGGCACCGAGTTAGCTCGTCAGTTATTGATCAAAGCGGGCGATCCGGCGGTCATGATCAAGCGGGTCTTGATTTTTGCCGGTGATCCCGTGGTGGTTGAGGAAGTATGGCTGCCAGGGCATTTGTTCAAAGGACTCACGGCTGCGTCAGTCACTGAGCATCGAGGTGCGCTGTACAACTTGTTTGAAACGCAGTTCGGGACCCGAATGATCCGAGCCGAGGAGCGGATTAAGGCGGCCCTCGCCGATGCGTCAACGGCCGAATGTTTGCGTGTTCCTGTGTCGCATCCGTTACTACTGGTTGAGCGGGTGTCTTTTAGCTATGCCGATCAGCCGGTCGAATGGCGGCGCGGCTTTTATAAGACAGATTGTCACTTTTACCGCAGCGAACTGGGTTAATCGCATGTCGAAAATTCTGCGCTGCAGCGCTATAATCGAAGACACGCTGAAATAAATCTGGTCCAAATGCAATTTCCTTCCAAGCACCGCTTCTTTCTGAAAACGGCCCCAAACCATGTCTAATGCCGCGATCAAAAAATCTCGTCCTGTCTATTTAAATCTCACGCAAATTCGCTTGCCCTTACCTGGTGTTGTGTCGATTTTGCATCGCGTGAGCGGGGCACTGTTGTTCTTAGCGCCGATTTGGTTATTGTTTTTGTTAGACCGCGCGCTCGCATCGCCAGAAGGATTTGAAGCCGCTCAGCGCTACCTCGCGATGATTCCCACCAAGCTGGCGATGTTGTTGCTGGTGTGGGCGTTTGCGCATCACTTTTGCGCAGGAATTCGTTACTTGTTGCTCGATTTGCATTTGGGTATCGATTTGCCTGCGGCGCGTCGCAGTAGTGTGATCGTCTTGCTGATCAGCTTGCTCATCACACTGTTTGTTGGAGTGAAGTTATGGTGAATCGGATTGTGGTGGGTGCGCATTACGGTTTGCGCGATTGGCTCGCGCAGCGTTTAACCGCGGTGATCATGGTGATTTACACCGTGATCTTGGTTACCTTGTGTCTGCGTGGCCAGTTAGCTGATTTTGCCACCCTAAAAGCGACCTTTGCGCAGCAGTGGCTGCGCGTGGCTACGCTACTTTTTATTGCAAGTTTTGCTTGGCATGCTTGGGTAGGCGTACGTGACATCTTGATGGATTACATCAAGCCCACGGCCGTTCGTCTGGGCTTACAAACCGTTGTGGTGCTCACCATTGCCAGTTATGTGGCGTGGTCTGTCCAGATTCTTTGGAGATAAAGCGTGTCGCTTCCCGTTCGTCGATTTGATGCCATTGTGGTTGGCGCCGGTGGTTCCGGCTTGCGTGCTGCGCTAGAACTTTCGCGCGCGAATATGAAAGTGGCTGTGCTTTCAAAAGTGTTTCCGACGCGCTCGCACACTGTTGCTGCGCAAGGAGGCATTGCTGCGCCTCTTGGAAATTCCACGGAAGATAACTGGCACTGGCATATGTACGACACCGTCAAAGGGGCCGACTATTTGGGTGACCAAGACGCGATCGAATACATGTGTCGCCGCGCCTCTGAAGTGGTGATCGAGCTCGAACACATGGGCATGCCGTTTGATCGTCTCGAAAATGGCAAGATTTATCAGCGTCCTTTTGGTGGTCATACGCAGGATTACGGCAGCCCAAAGATGGCGATGCGTTCTTGCGCGGCAGCCGATCGTACGGGCCATGCGATGCTGCACACCTTGTATCAGGCCAACGTCAAGGCCAATACGCAGTTCTTTATCGAGTGGATGGCCTTAGATCTGATTCGTGATGCCGAAGGCGCGGTTGTCGGTGTGGTCGCGCTTGAAATGGAAACCGGCGAAGCGATGATCTTTCACGCGAAATCCACGTTACTTGCAACGGGTGGTGGTGGACGGATTTATGCCGCGAGCACCAATGCATTTATCAATACGGGTGATGGCATTGGCATGGCCGCACGCGCAGGTATTCCGCTCGAAGACATGGAGTTCTGGCAGTTTCATCCCACAGGGGTTGCCGGTGCAGGCGTGTTGATTACCGAAGGCGTGCGCGGTGAAGGTGGCTATTTGCTGAATAAAAATGGCGAGCGTTTTATGGAGCGCTATGCACCTAACGCGAAAGATTTAGCCAGTCGTGACGTGGTGTCGCGCGCGATGACCACCGAAATTAAAGAAGGCCGCGGTTGCGGCAAAGAGGGCGATCATGTGCTCCTAAAGCTCGATCATTTGGGACCGGAGGTCATTAATCATCGTTTGCCTGGAATCCGCGAAATCGCCATTAAGTTTGCCAACGTGGATCCAGTGCGTGACCCAATTCCTGTTGTGCCGACCGTGCACTATCAAATGGGCGGCATTCCAACCAATTATTTGGGGCAAGTCGTGGTGCCGAAGAACGGTAACCCTGAAACAGTGGTGCCAGGTTTGTATGCGGTGGGCGAGTGCGCTTGCGTATCAGTCCATGGAGCCAATCGACTGGGTACTAATTCGTTGCTCGATCTGGTGGTGTTTGGTAAAGCTGGCGGCGAACAAGCCGTTGCGGATATTCGCAAACAGCCCGGTTCACTGAAAGATCTTCCTGCGGATGCCGGAGACTACTCACGTTCGCGTTTGGCACGATTGGCTTCTGCCCGTTCGGGTGAACGTGTTGCCGATGTTGGCAATGCCTTACGTCGCACGATGCAAGCGCATTGCGGCGTGTTTCGCTTTCCTGACATGCTCTCCGAGGGCGTCCGCCT
>CAWUMP010000244.1:0-3836 GCA_963923385.1 uncultured bacterium
GAGAGCACCGCGCCCATTGCTTGTGGAATTTGGCGCGGTGGATCACGAAAAAACTGCAGCACAAAGAGCGCGATCAACCAAAGCGGCACCGACCACACCCACCCTGCGAGCAAATTCACCAGTAGTGCAAATACCACCGCCAAGGCTAAAAAAGGCCAGCCTTCGCGCGCAATGATGGGATGGGGATAGTCAGAAGTCATGATCAGTGTGACGCCAAAACGTGCGGTGTTTTAGTTACGGCTCTTATCGACCAGCTTGTTCTTTTTAATCCACGGCATCATGTCGCGCAATTTGCCACCCACTTTCTCGATGGAATGCTCAGCCGTAATCCGACGGCGCGACAAAATGGTCGGTGCGCCTGCACGATTTTCAAGAATAAAGCTCTTGGCGTATTCACCGGTTTGAATGTCATGCAACACCGCACGCATCACTTTGCGCGTTTCTTCTGTGATGATGCGCGGACCCGTCACATACTCGCCATACTCTGCGTTGTTCGAGATGGAGTAGTTCATGTTGCCAATACCGCCTTCGTACATCAGGTCGACGATCAGCTTTAATTCATGCAAGCACTCAAAATAAGCCATTTCCGGCGCATAGCCAGCCTCGACCAATGTGTCGTAGCCTGCTTTTACTAATTCGACGCAACCACCACACAACACGGCTTGCTCACCAAACAAATCGGTTTCGGTTTCTTCTTTGAAATCGGTTTCGATAATGCCTGCTTTACCACCGCCGATGGCAGATGCATACGAGAGCGCAACTTCACGCGCTTTGCGCGAGGTGTTTTGATAAACGGCAATCAACATCGGCACGCCACCGCCGCCTGCGTAGGTGGAACGTACGGTATGTCCTGGTGCTTTCGGGGCCACCATCCAGACATCGATGTCTGCGCGTGGCGCGACTTGACCGTAGTGAACGTTGAAGCCATGCGCAAACGCGAGCCCTGCGCCTTTTTTGATATTGGGTTCAACGTCGTTACGATAAGTTTCAGCAATGTGTTCATCTGGCATCAACATCATGACCACGTCAGCGCCCTTCACTGCATCGGCGATTTCGGCAACCTTCAGACCGGCCTTTTTTGCTTTATCCCAAGAGGCACCACCTTTGCGCAAACCGACGGTGACTTTGACACCGGACTCGTGCAGATTGAGCGCGTGGGCATGGCCCTGCGAGCCATAACCAACGATAGTGACCTTCTTGCCCTTGATGAGCGATAGGTCAGCGTCCTTGTCGTAGTACACCTTCATTGCAGTCCCCTCTTCTTGGTGTTGAGGCCGATACGCATCGCATGACACGTCGCGCGCGAATCAGCCAGAAAAAATAGCGCGTGTTGTGAATTAAACCCGCAAGACGCGATTACCGCGACCGATGCCGGAAGCACCCGTGCGGACGGTTTCAATAATGGCGCCGGCATCGATTGCGCCAATAAACGCATCGAGCTTGGCACCGTCACCGGTCAGCTCGATGGTATAGGTGTGATCAGACACATCAATCACACGACCGCGAAAAATATCAGCAACCCGCTTCATCTCTTCACGCTCTTTGGCACCAGCACGCACTTTAATCAACATCAGTTCGCGCTCGATGTGCTCGGCCTCTGAGAGATCGACAACCTTCACGACTTCGACCAGCTTATTAAGTTGCTTGGTGATTTGCTCGACGACATCTTGCGAACCACGCGTGACAATCGTCATGCGTGACATCGACGCATCTTCAGTCGGCGCAACGGTGAGCGATTCGATGTTGTACGCACGTGCCGAAAATAAGCCCGCCACTCGCGATAACGCGCCAGCTTCGTTCTCAAGCAGGATAGAAATAATATGACGCATTAAAGATCTTCCGATCCAAGCAACATTTCCGTCAGGCCTTTGCCGGCCTTGACCATCGGCCAGACGTTTTCAGTTTGATCGGTGATGAAATCAAGAAACACCAAACGGTCTTTCATCGCAAACGCTTCGCGCAGCGCGCCCTCAACGTCGCCCGGCTGATCGATACGCATACCGACATGCCCATAGGCTTCGGCCACTTTCACAAAATCCGGCAGCGCATCCATATACGACTCAGAATACCGACTACCGTAATCAATTTGTTGCCACTGACGCACCATGCCGAGATAGCGATTGTTCAAGTTCACAATCTTGATTGGCATACGGTATTGCTTACACGTTGAGAGTTCTTGCAAGCACATCTGGATGCTCGCCTCTCCGGTAACGCAAGCCACGGTCGCCCCAGGATTGGCGTACTGCACACCCATTGCTGAAGGCAAACCAAAACCCATCGTGCCCAGACCACCCGAGTTGATCCAGCGTCGCGGTTGATCAAAGCGATAAAACTGCGCGGCCCACATTTGATGCTGGCCGACATCGGAGGTGACAAACGCATCACCTTGCGTCACTTCCCATAGCTTTTCGACAACATATTGCGGCTTGATGAGCGCGGAATCACGGTCGTAATGGAGGCAATCTTTTTGACGCCACTGACCAATCTGCTTCCACCATTGTTCGAGCTCAACGCCATTCGAGCGCGCCGACAATAGCTTCAGCATTTCATCGAGCACTTCGCGTACATCGCCAACGATCGGCACGTCGACTTTGACGCGTTTAGAAATCGACGACGGATCGATGTCGATGTGAATAATCTTGCGTGGATTTTTAGCAAAATCTTTAGGGTTGCCGATCACGCGATCGTCAAAGCGTGCCCCAACAGCCAACAACACATCGCAGTTTTGCATGGCCATGTTGGCTTCGTAGGTGCCATGCATTCCAGGCATACCAAGAAATTGTTTATCCGTGGCAGGGTAAGCACCCAAGCCCATCAAGGTATTCGTGATTGGGTAGCCCAATGCGCGGGTCAGTTCGGTCAATTGCGCAGAGGCATTAGAAAGAATGACGCCACCACCGCTATAGATCATCGGCCGCTTGGCTTCACTGATTAGCTGCACGGCTTTTTTAATTTGTCCGCTGTGGCCTTTGGCTACCGGGCTATAGGAGCGAATCTGTACGCTTTCGGGGTACAGAAACTCATGGCTTGCCGCTGTGATGTCCTTGGGAATATCTACCAACACGGGGCCGGGTCGACCCGTCGTGGCGAGATAAAACGCCTTTTTGATCGTGCTGGCCAACTCTTTGATGTCTTTGACCAGGAAGTTATGTTTCACGCAGGGGCGTGTCACACCCACCGTATCGACTTCCTGAAACGCATCAAGACCGATCGCATGCGTGGGCACCTGTCCAGAGATGATCACCATCGGGATCGAATCCATATAGGCCGTAGCAATGCCGGTCACTGCGTTGGTCACACCTGGGCCCGAGGTGACCAAACAGACACCAACTTTGTTACTTGCGCGCGAATAGCCATCGGCTGCATGCGCGGCGCCCTGCTCGTGGCGAACCAGCACATGCTTGACCTGATCCTGCTTGAAGAGCTCATCGTAGATGTACAAGACCGACCCACCAGGGTAGCCGAACACGTACTCGACTTTTTCTTCTTGCAGGCAGCGGACGACGATCTCCGCGCCGGTCATCAGTTGTCCCTTGACTCGATCCATGCGCTTTGGTCCGGAAGTTACGGAAAACATTGAAGATTAATGACTTTTCTCATTCGGGTCAAGGCAAAACAAGGCTTATCAGCAATCAGAAACGGGTTTTGATACCATCGTGCCGGCTTTGCATTTCACCCTCGACGCTGTGCGCAACTGTTGACTCTGCGCGAAAAAGGATCGATCTGGCCTCACCCACCGAACTGTCGGCATTTCTTGCCAGTGTCGAACGACGGGCATTCAAGCAGGCGATGTTCGCGGTGCGCGAGGAACAGGCGGCGTTGGACATCGTGCAAGA
>CAWUMP010000245.1:0-3815 GCA_963923385.1 uncultured bacterium
GATAACATCGCGCGTGCGGCATAGGACAGACCATGCTTAAAGTAGAAATCGACGGCAAAGAAATCGAAGTCGCGCACGGTGCCACGGTGATGGAAGCCGCGCACCAGTTAGGCATTTACGTGCCGCATTTTTGTTATCACGAAAAGCTGTCGATCGCGGCCAACTGTCGCATGTGTTTGGTAGAAGTTGAAAAAGCACCCAAGCCGCTGCCGGCGTGTGCCACGCCATGTACCGATGGCATGAAGGTCAAGACCCATTCAGCCAACGCCAAAAAAGCGCAAAACGGCGTGATGGAATTTTTATTGGTGAACCATCCACTGGATTGTCCGATTTGCGACCAGGGCGGTGAATGTCAGTTGCAAGATTTGGCCGTCGGTTACGGCAAAAGCGCGTCACGTTATCAAGAAGAAAAACGGGTGGTGCTGTCTAAAGATGTTGGACCCTTGGTATCCGCCGAAGAAATGAGCCGCTGTATCCAATGCACGCGATGCGTTCGATTTGGCCAAGAAGTGGCCGGCGTGATGGAGCTCGGCATGATCGGTCGTGGTGAGCATTCCGAGATCGTGGCCTTTGTAGGTCAGAGTGTCGATTCCGAATTGTCTGGCAACATGATCGATCTTTGTCCAGTCGGGGCGCTGACTTCAAAACCATTTCGTTATAGCGCGCGTACTTGGGAATTGGCGCGTCGTCGTGCCGTATCACCGCATGATGGCTTAGGTTCAAACTTGGTGGTACAGGTCAAGCAAGGGCAGGTGATGCGTGTGCTGCCCTTAGAAAACGCAGACATCAATGAATGTTGGCTCTCGGATCGTGATCGTTTTTCTTATACGGCACTCAATCGTCCAGAGCGTTTAACCACGCCGATGTTGCGTGATGCGCACGGCACATGGCAAACCACCGATTGGCAAACCGCCATTGAAACAGTGGTATCGGGTTTGCGCGCAGCTGGAGCACACACCGGCGCGTTGGTATCCCCGAATGCCACGCTCGAAGAGATGTTTCTCGCTAAGCAGGTGTTAGCCGGCTTAGGTAGTTCGGCAATTGAACACCGCTTGCGCCAAAGTGATTGGTCGGGTGAAGCGCATCGCGCCGGGATTCCTTGGCTTGGTATGCCGATTTCAGAACTCGCAAGCTGTGATCGCGTGCTGGTGATTGGCTCGTTCTTGCGCAAAGAGCATCCGTTGATTGCGCAACGTTTACGTCAAGCTGCAAAACGTGGTGCGCAAGTCAGTGTGATTCATAGCGCCGACGATGATCAGCTCATGCCGATTGCGCAGCGTTTGATCGTTGCTCCGAATGCGCTGGTTCAGGCGCTCGCCAACGTACACAGTGCAAGCGAGGGCGTTGCCGCTCAGATCGCGCGTAGTTTGCGTAGCGGTAAAAAAGTTGCGGTGCTGTTGGGTAACTTTGCGCAACATCACCCAGAAGCGTCGCAATTGTTCGCCCATGCGCAAGCGCTGGCGACCGAATATCAAGCGCACTTCGGTGTGTTGTCTGAGGGCGCGAACACTGTGGGTGGTTATCTTGCTGGACTCGCGGGACAAAGCAATCCTTTTGCATCACCACGCAAAGCGTGGGTGGTGTTTGGTGTGGAGCCTGAATTGGATTGCGCCGATGGGGTGGCAGCACAAGCGGCGTTATCGCAAGCTGATTTTGTGGTGGCGTTGTCAATGTTTCGTGACGCACTGCCTACGCAGGCGAAAGTCGCGCTGCCGTTGGCTGCCTTTACCGAAACCTCCGGTTCGTACGTCTCGATGGAAGGTCGCGTGCAAAGTTTTAATGCAACGGTCAAACCACTGGGTGATGCGCGTCCTGGTTGGAAAATTCTACGTGTCCTTGGCAGCGCCTTGGGCGTGCCTGGGTTTGAATTTGATACCTCTGAGCAAGTGCGTGATACATGTCTTAATGGACGTAATGTGTCTGCGCTGCTCAGTCAAGCCACGACACTCGCGCCCGCCACGGTCACCGCGTCACCGCAGGGCAGTTTGCAACGCGTGAGCGATGTACCGATTTATTTTGCAGACAGTTTGGTGCGGCGTGCCGTACCACTACAACAGACGAGCGATGCGCGGACTCCTCAAGCGCGTATGAACGGCCCTACCATGGCAGCGCAAGGTTTACAGGCGGGTGATCGTGTGCGTTTAGAAACGCTAACAGGTCATGCAGAGTTAGAGACGGCCTTGGATCACGGTGTGCCAGATGCGTGTGTGCGCGTTGCTGCCGCGCACAGTTCAACCGCTGCGCTTGGACCGATGTTTGGTGAGCTGCGTCTGACCAAAATTGCTGTGCAAAGGGCCGCCTAAGATGAACGCATGGCTCGATACTTTGCTCACGCTGTTTCAAGCGCAGTTGGGTGCGGTGTGGGGTCCGTTTGCCTATGAGCTGGTCACCTCGCTTGCGTTTATTGTGTGCATCGTTGGGCCACTCATGGGTTGCGTGGCTTATCTCACGCTCTGGGAACGCAAACTGATCGGTTGGATGCAGATTCGTCGCGGCCCTAATCGCGTGGGTCCGTTTGGTTTATTGCAACCGATGGCCGATGGCATTAAGTTGATGATGAAAGAAATCATCTCCCCATCACAAGCCAGTACAGGATTATTTTTTCTGGCACCAATTATTGGCTTGATGCCTGCGTTGGCTGCTTGGGCGGTGGTGCCTTTTTCACCCGAAGTGGTGTTGGCAGATATCAATGCCGGATTGCTGTATTTAATGGCCTTAACATCATTAGGCGTTTACGGCGTGATCATCGCTGGATGGGCCTCCAACTCGAAATACTCTTTTCTTGGCGCGATGCGTTCTGCCGCGCAGATGGTGTCGTACGAAATCGCGATGGGCTTTGCGCTAGTGGTGGTCCTGATGGTGTCGGGTAGCTTGAATTTGTCGGACATTGTTGAGCAGCAAGGTCGTGGCTACTTTGCTGATAAGGGCTTGAACATTCTTTCTTGGAACTGGTTGCCTCTGCTACCGATCACGGTGGTTTACTTTATTGCCGGTGTGGCTGAAACCAATCGTTCGCCCTTTGATGTGGTCGAGGGCGAATCAGAAATTGTTGCTGGACACATGGTGGAGTACTCGGGCATGTCGTTCGCGCTGTTCTTTATGGCCGAATACGCCAACATGCTGTTGATCTCAACGCTCACCGTGCTCATGTTTTTTGGTGGCTGGCAAGCGCCGATTGACAGTGTCGTGACCAATTGGATCCCGTCGTTTATTTGGCTGTTTGCGAAAGTCTTTGTGGTGGTGTCGCTGTTTTTGTGGATACGCGCGACATTTCCACGTTATCGCTACGACCAGATCATGCGTTTGGGCTGGAAAATTTTTATCCCCATGACCTTGGTTTGGTTGGTGGTCATCGGTGCCTGGATGCAGACACCGTGGTCATTGTGGAAATGAGAAAGGACGCACGGTATGCAACGCATCGTTGAATTCTTTCGCTCGTTTTTATTGTTGGAATTATTCCGCGGCATGATGCTGACGGGACGACACGTATTTGCGCGCAAAATCACCGTGCAATTTCCAGAAGAAAAAACCCCGCAAAGCCCACGCTTTCGTGGCCTGCATGCTTTACGTCGCTATCCCAATGGCGAGGAGCGTTGCATTGCATGTAAATTATGTGAGGCCGTCTGTCCTGCAATGGCCATCCATATCGAATCAGAAAAACGCGATGACGGTACGCGTCGTACCACGCGCTATGACATCGATCTAACAAAATGTATTTTTTGTGGCTTTTGCGAAGAGGCGTGTCCGGTTGATGCCATTGTAGAAACGCGCATTCTGGAATACCACGGCGAAAAACGCGGTGACTTGTATTACAC
>CAWUMP010000246.1:0-3771 GCA_963923385.1 uncultured bacterium
GGTATTTCTTTGGTATGTGCCCGCACCGGTTGCGGGGCAATGGCAGATGTCGCTCGCTGGTAGCTCGATACCCTGGCGCTTGAACATTGAGCAGCAATACCAGAGGCTCAACCTGGTTGCACAGCAAAATGCGCAGCGGGTGAACGTGCGGGGTGTGCGGCTGTGGGGCACGGCATTGCGCATGTTGGTGTTTGCACGGGTTGGAGAAAATACCGTCGCGCATCTGTTCACAGGCACAATAGCGGATGGGCAAATGACCGGCACAGTGCAGGTCTATGACACCCAACCGCCTCGGACAATCACATGGACCGCCAAACGTACTCCGTAAATCAAGATCGCGCGCAGCCTCAAGCGCTGTTAAACGTCGTGGATGGTGTATTCCTGATGGCCGGCATGGTGATCGGTGTCGGCATTTTTAAAGCCCCCTCGGTGGTGGCCGCTGGTGCCGATACGGCAGCCGAATTTCTTTGGGCGTGGCTTGCCGGTGGTGTGCTATCACTTTGCGGTGCGTTGGTTTATGCAGAACTTTCTGCGCGTCATCCAGAGACTGGCGGAGAGTATGCGTTTTTAGCGCGCGCGTTTGGTGGCGCTACGGCATTTGTGTTTGCTTGGTCACGCATCAGCGTGATTCAAACCGGTGCCATCGCTGCAGTCGGATTTGTATATGGTGACTACGCGCAACAAATTGTGCCCTTGCCCGGGGCGGGTGCGGCGTGGCACGCGGCGCTGGCACTGATTGCATTAACTGCGTTGAATGTATTGGGCACACCACACACACGTAATCTGCAAAAGGTGATGGAAACCCTTTTGGTGTTGGGGCTCATCGCATTGGCGGTGGGTGGTTTGTTGTTGCGCGCGCCGATCGAAACCGCACCGCAAGCGGCGACCGGTAGCTGGGGCTTAGCGATGATTTTTGTATTGCTCACCTACGGTGGCTGGAATGAAGCCGCGTATCTCGCTGGCGAAGTAAAAGATGCACAGCGCAATATGACGCGCATTTTGGTGATTGGGATCGTGTTGGTGACGGCGCTGTATCTGTTGGTCAATGCAGGATATGTGGCGGCATTGGGTTTGCAGGGTGTACGTGACTCGCAAGCGGTTGGTGCCGATGTGATGCGCTTGATCGCGGGAGATCGTGGTGCCATGGCGCTTGCGTTGATTGTGTGTGTGTCTGCACTCACCACGATGAATGCAGCCATCCTTACGGGTGCGCGAAGCAGCTACGCCCTCGGACGAGACTTTCGATTGTTTGCCGCGCTCGGTCGCTGGAGTGAACGCGGTAGCACACCCGTGACTGCGTTATTGTGGCAAGCAGCAATCACCAGTGTGTTGATTGTAGCGAGTGCGTTTACACGCGATGGATTTTCAGCCATGGTGGCCTATACCGCGCCAGTGTTCTGGGTATTTTTCTTACTCACTGGACTGACCTTGTTTGTGTTTCGCGCCAGACAAACGCAAGTGTTTACTGGATTTCGCGTGCCGTTGTTTCCGGTGGTCCCGCTGGTATTTTGCGCAACCTGTGCTTGGATGCTGTATTCGAGCATCGAGTTTGTACGTGGTCCGTATGGACCCAGTTTTGGGGTGGCAGTAGTGGCCGGTATTGCGGTGATGCTCGCGGGCTTGCCACTGTATATTTGGGCGCGACGTCGTTAGTTTTGCGGTGAGGTTTTTGCATGACATTAACTGAATTACGTTACATCGTTGCTGTGGCGCGAGAGCGTCATTTTGGACGGGCTGCAGATGCCTGCTTTGTGTCGCAACCGACGTTATCAGTGGCGATCAAAAAATTAGAAGAAGAGCTTGGGATTGTGATTTTTGAGCGCGGTACTGGCGAAGTGGGAGTGACGCCGACAGGTGAATTGATTGTGCTGCAAGCGCGACGTGTCCTCGAAGAAGCTGGCGCGATTAAGGAAATCGCCATCGCCGGTAAAGACCCACTGGCGGGAACCTTGCGTTTAGGTGCGATCTACACCATTGGTCCGTATTTATTGCCCAAGCTCATTCCAATTATTCGGCGTACCGCACCAGCGCTGCAATTACTCATTCAAGAAAATTTCACGCACAATCTTGCGGAAAGTTTGAAGCAAGGCGAAGTGGACGCCATTTTGGTGGCCTTGCCATTTGCTGAGCAAGGGATCGTGACGGCAGCGCTTTATGACGAGCCGTTTCTTGTGGCCGTTCCGCAAGGCCATGCGTTTGAAAAACGTAAACACGTCGCCCCAGATGAGGTGATGAAAGAAAGCCTGTTGTTACTCGGTGCGGGGCATTGTTTGCGCGATCAGGTACTCGATTTTTGTGCGTCAGTGCATCGCTCAAGTAATACGTTGCAACGCACGCTTGAAGGCGGGTCGCTCGAAACGATTCGGCAAATGGTGGCTAGCGGTGTTGGGATCACGGTGTTGCCAAGTACTTCAGTGGCACACGTGGATGGGACGAGCGATTTAATTCGACTCTGCCCATTTACCAAACCCGTACCGAAGCGGCGGGTGGCATTGGCATGGCGTAAAAGTTTTCCTCGACCACAAGCCATTGAAGCCTTGCGTGCGTCGATTCTTGCGTGCGAGCTACCTTCTGTGACGAAGCTCAACTAAATGCAGCCACTTGTGTTTGCTGACTGTTGTGCGCTCGACTAGATGGTCGACATGCAAAAACTCTCTCTGCGGCCTGGATTTTTGATTCGTCGTTTGCATCAAATTCATATGGCGATCTTTGCCGAAGAATGTGCCACGTTTGATGTGACACCGGTGCAGTACAGCGTGATGACCGTATTACTTGCGCAAAGCGATCTTGATCAAGCAAGCGTCGCTGCACAAGTTGGAATTGATCGAGCTAACACGACCGATGTCATTGCGCGACTCGAGCGCAAAGGGTGGTTGTCTCGTAAGGCCGATGCGGCCGATGCGCGCTTAAAACGGTGTGCTTTGACCCCCGCAGGAAGAAAATTGGCCTTGCGTATGGCCGAAGCCGTTGAGCGTGCTCATGCCCGTACGATTGCCGCGTTACCCGAAAAACAACATGCCGATTTTTTAGCGGCATTGCAGCGCTTAGTGGATGGCGCCCCGGAAGTGCGCACGCGCACAAACAACGGGCGTACTTTGCGCGATGAGCGGGCATAGCGAAACGGCGTTTCGCGATGTAAACCACGCACGGGTGTGTGGGTGACGACGAAGACAGTCCGGTTGATTATTGTTAGTATGCAAATGATTCGTGCGTACGTGTTAGCGCATCCGCCGCAAGCCCTTGAGTCACCCCGCTTAATCTTTTTTCGACGAAACGGAGTTAACAGATGACCGCGAACCGTAGACAGTTTCTTAAATCCGCATCCGCCGTGACAGTGGCTTCTGCTATTCCTGGTTGGGCCAACGGACAGACGCAACGTAAGGTGACGTTGACCAATCCGTGGTTACCGGACGGTAGTTGCATGTTTACTTTTGTAGCAAAAAATCGCGGCTATTATCAAAAGCGCGGTTTAGATGTTGAGATCTCACGCGGCTTTGGTTCCGTAGCGGCTGCCCAAGCGGTGGGTTCTGGAAAATTTGATTTTGGTGTGGCAGCATTGCCTGCCGGTATTCAGCAAGTCACGAAGGGGTTGCCAATCGTGCACTTGGGTTCGGCCCACTACGATGGCACGATGGGCGTGATTGTATTGGCCGATTCGCCGATCAAATCACTCAAAGACTTAGAGGGCCGCAAACTTGGTTCGACCGTCACCTCGGGTGAGTATCCGTTTCTACCGCTGTTTCTAAAAAATGCAGGCGTTGATGCAAGCAC
>CAWUMP010000247.1:0-3761 GCA_963923385.1 uncultured bacterium
AGATCCTCTCTGGTCTCGTGGGCTCGGAGATGTGTATAAGAGACAGATTGGGAAGTGCTCGATGCGCGCCGCTTCAAACTGGTCTTAAAAGAGCCGTTTGGTTTGGTGCTAGAGGCCCTCGGAAAATCCGGCGCACATGTGCCATTTATTTTGCCCAAACGCGTCGCCGATACACCCATCGATCGGCAAATTGAAGACACCACCGGCTCGGGACCCTATGTGTTTAAACGCGAGGCCTGGAAGCCTGGCAGCTTAGTGGTGTATGAAAAAAATACCCGCTATGTACCGCGTAAAGAACCTGCCTCTGGCACGGCGGGTGGAAAGCGTGTGTTGGTTGATCGAATTGAGTGGCATATCTTGCGCGATGCGCAAACGCAAATCAACGCACTGAGCAAAGGCGAAATTGATCTATTAGAGCAACCTGCGCACGAGCACTACCCGGCACTACGTGCAAACACCGCACTGCAAGTGCACGATAACAAAGCAGGCGCGCAAGTGATCCTGCGCTTTAATCATTTACATCCTCCCTTTAACGATGTGCGCATACGGCGCGCTGCACTCGTGGCGTTATCGCAAGAAGCGCATTTGAAAGCGCAATTTGTCTCTGCAGATCTGTATCACGTGTGTCGATCGCTGTACCCCTGCGATAGCACCTACGAAACCGCGGCGGGTATGGATAGCATCTTAAAAGGCAACATTGCCCAAGCGCGCGAACAACTCACTGCTGCAGGCTACAACGGTGCACCCGTGGTGATTTTGCAACCCACCGATTTAGCCACCGTTGCAAAACTGCCTTTGGTCACTGCTCAACAACTTCGACAAGCAGGCTTTAAAGTGGAACTCGCACCAATGGATTGGAATGCCGCCTTAGCCCGTCGACAGAAAAAAGAACCGCCGACGCAAGGTGGTTGGAGCATTTTCATCACGACCTTGAATGGGCTCGATGTGGCCAACCCGGCAATCAATTTAGCGATGAATGCCTCCGGTGAATCCGCTTGGCCAGGTTGGCCAACGGATGCTGCACTCGAAAAATTACGCGTCGATTTTTTACGTGCGCCCGATCTGAATGCACGTAAACGCATCGCGACCGAAGCGCAGCAACGCGCGCTCGACATCGGTACCCATGCAGCCCTCGGAGAATATTATCAACCGGTGGTCACGCGTCGCAGCATCAGTGGTTATCTGAATGCACCGGTGTATGTGTATTGGAATCTTGAAAAACGTTAATCCACAGCAGGGTTAAACGCCGGGCCCAGCGGACGCAAACGCAACCCGGGTCGTAACCGAGTCCACGGAAAATCGGCGGGGTCGGCCAGCGCGGGTCCGGGTGCACGCGCGATTAAAATTTCTCGTGCAATCGGCTGAAAATCAGCACGAAAATGCACCGAACTTTTTAAGACCAACAGGCGTTGCTCGCGCGGCTCGATTCCGACATGCCGAAACATCGCTTGATCAGCGGCCTGACACTTGCGTGAAGCCAGCACGACACGCACACCAGGCGCTGCACAGCTACGTAATACCGCCATCGGACCGAGCGTCATACGAAACCCCTTAAACATCGGCCCGGTACAAGTGAAGTTGCCATCAGCCAGTTGTTCAACAATAAATTCGCCCGACAACGGCGCATCCCCTGGCACCTTCGATTGACCACCTAAACAAAACGCGAGACGTGTGCCACATCGCGCATCGTGCGCGCGTGCAGCAGAGCCCGCATCGATCAATAAACCCAGCACGGCATCGGGAGGGTTATGGCGAATCAGCGCAGCAAGCATGCCAGTGGTGTCGCCATTACCACCGGCGCCGGGATTATCTTGCGTATCGGCAATCACAACGGGTGCACCCATCTGACCGCGCTCGCGCGCACGTTGGATCGCTACATCTGGAGCAAGTAATTCGAGTGCGAATTCATTTTCTGCAGCGACGATACATTCATTGAGCGAGGCAATCGCTGGCGCAAGATCACGCGCCTCGCCATAGCCAAACAACATCATGCCGCACTCGGCAAAGTCGGCCATCGGAAACCCCGGTGTAAATGAAAGTGCAACGTTATGCTTTTGTTCCAAGGTATCAAGCAAGGAATAAATTTGCTGCGCAGGAGGTACTAACGAACACTGAGATGGCAAGGCCGTGAGGTAATCAAAACGTCGATGCATGCAAGCGGGTCGTTGTCCGGTCTTGAGCATGCCTTGTAATAAGCGCACTGCGCGCGCGCCCGCTTCCGCCATGTCGGTGTGGGGATAAGTACGATAAGCCACCATGGCGTCAGCAATCTGCAACATCGCTTGGGTGACGTTGGCGTGCAAATCTAAGCTCGCCACAATCGGGACGCGTGGTCCAACCACGGCGCGCACGCGGCGCAAAATTTCGCCTTCTCCATCATCGAAACTTTCGGTGACCATGGCGCCATGTAAATCCAAATAGACACCATCCACGCGACCCGCTGCTTCAAGACGCGTGATGAGTTCACCAATAATCGTGTCAAAAGCACGATCGGTCACATGGGCAGCAGGACTGGCCGCCGCCCATGCCGTGCCCACCAGCGTATGGTTTTCTGCACGTAGCGCCTGAATCGCACCAGCGGCAGGAATATTGGCCCCCTCGAGCGCAGAAAACAAAGCATCACCAAATTGCGCACCAGGCCAACCACCGCCAGCGGCAAACGCGGGATAATCCGCGCGTGTTGGCGCAAAGGTGTTGGTTTCGTGCTGCATCCCGCCAATTGCGATGCGTGCCATGTCTTGTTAGCCTCTTTGATGAATATCCGCAATGCATGAATTCTCTCATGCAGGCCAAATGAAGATCCGATCCAAACACCATGCTTAAATTTGTTGTACGCCGCTTATTCGCCACCTTGCCCGTTCTTGGCATTGTGGCTGTATTGGTGTTTATGTTGCTGCGCCTCACTCCAGGCGATCCGGCCGCCATGCTCGCAGGCGACGCAGCCAATGCCATGCAAATCGAGCACATTCGTCGTAGCCTCGGGCTCGATCAATCGCTGATGGTGCAATTTGGACGTTGGCTACTACACGTTGTGCAAGGTGACTTGGGTGAATCGTTTTATTTCAAGATGCAAGTCACACAACTGATTGCTCAACGACTTGAACCCACGCTGGCCTTAGCGTCGTTGAGCTTATGTCTCGCAGTTTCTATTGCCGTTCCACTCGGGGTGTTTGCCGCTTGGCGTCTTGACAGTGGGTTTGATCGCGTATTGATGGGGGCTTCGGTATTGGGATTTTCAGTCCCGGTCTTTGTGCTTGCTTATGTATTGATTTGGATTTTTTCGTTGCAACTGGATTGGTTGCCTGTACAAGGTTACGAATCTGTGCGTAACGGTTTCTGGCCGTGGCTGCGTCATTTAATCTTACCCGCGCTGACATTGTCGGTGGTGTATATCGCTCTCATTGCACGAATCACGCGCGCCGCAGTCATTGAAGTGCTTGGCGAAGACTATATTCGTACCGCGCGCGCGAAGGGCGTAAGCGAAGCCCGTGTCTTGATTCGGCATGCCTTGGCCAATGCGGGGATTCCTGTGCTCACCGTGATCGGAATCAGTTTGGCGTTGTTACTCAGTGGTGTGGTGGTAACAGAGTCGGTGTATGCCATTCCCGGATTGGGCCGGCTGATGGTTGATGCCGTGTTAGCGCGTGATTTTCCGACCATTCAAGGTGTGGTGTTGTTTTTTTCTGGCCTCTACGTATTCCTCAATTTAGTGATCGATCTGTCGTATGTGTTTGTTGATCCGCGTATTCGCTACTGACGAT
>CAWUMP010000248.1:0-3754 GCA_963923385.1 uncultured bacterium
CCGCGATACCGATCAGATTTTTTTTGGCGCTACTGTGGAAGTTGAGTCCGCCGACGGGACCGCTCGTACGGTGACGATTGTGGGTGTAGACGAGGTGGATACTGCGCGCGGCCGCGTGTCGTGGATTTCGCCGATTGCAAAAGCCTTAATCAAAGCGCGCGAAGGCGATTCCGTGCCGCTGCGTACCCCGGCGGGCGAAGACACCTTATCGATTCTGAGTGTGCGCTATACGCCGATTGATTAATATTTTTTTGTTGGTGTCTATTCTTTGAGATCGGCAGCAATCGAGATCGACAATCGTGCAGGATCAAGGTGACGGCGTAATGCATCGCGCACCTCAATGGCTGTCAGGCTGAGTAAGCGCTTTTCAAACGCCTCGTCCCAACGGAAATCACGACCAACAAATAAGTATGAAGCCAAGCGCGGTGCGAGACTTCGATCTTGCGCGCGTGCGAGTTTGCGCGTTTCAATCAGGCCACGTTTTCCTGCCTCGAGTTCTTTGGCATCGAACCCATCACGTAAGGCACGCACTAACTCTTCGCGCATCGCGGCTTCAACACGCGAGAGATTTTGCGGAGCAAAGATGGCGCTGATACCAAAACTGGCCACCGAGTCTAATGCTTGGGCGCTAAAACTCGAATACGTCGAATACGACAAGCCTTCTTTTTCACGAATACGTGCGGGTAATCGTCCGCTCGATGTGCCGCCCAGTAAATAGTTCCCGAGCACTAGCGCCGTAAAGTCTGGATGGTCATCACGCATTGGAATGTTGATGCCAGCACGCAATACGGCATTGGCTTTATCCGGTGTACGTACGAGTTTACGAACTGTCGTCACATCAAAAAATTGTGCATTCAGGCGTTGATAGGGCGCGGGTCGAATCCAATCGCCCAACAACGTATTGAGCTGATCACGTAGCGCTTGCGCATCAAAATCACCCACGGCACTGAACTGTGCGCCGGTGGCGCCCACCAAGCTGGCGTGACAATCGCGCACCTGATCTAAGGTCACTGCTTGTAATGCAGCGATCCGTGTATCGGGATCTTGTGTGGCAAACCAATGTCCTTGTGGATACGGGGATAAATGTAGTTGTAATGCCGTGCCAGCAATTGTCGCCGGATCGGTGCGTTGACTTTGCGCACTGGCGATGGCCGCACGACGCAGCTCTTCAAATTCGGTGGCATCGAATGCGGGTTGACGCAACGCTTCGACCATTAACTCGAGCGTGGCGGCAAGTTGATCGCGCTTGACTTCGACGCTGCTGTTTTCGATACCAAGCGAAACGCTCGCGTTGAGTTGCTCAAACGCTTCTTGTAGTTGTGCACGCGTACGACGTTGCGTGCCTCGGATGAGTAAGCCACTGGCCATCCCGCACGCCACACTACGATGGTTACGCGAGGCTTCATCTCCCCAATTGAGACTCAGGTACGCCACCACGGTTTGCCCTCGTGTGCGCTTAGGCAATAGTGCGACTTGAATGCCGTTGTTGAGCGTGCTGCGTTGGACGCGCGATTCAATATTGCTGGGGGAGGGATCAAATACTTCGCCTGTCACCACACCAGCGCCGCCCTTGTAGCCACTTAAGGTTGCTGTCAAATCCGCGCGTGGCGGAATGTCTGCACGGTCTGGCGCGCTGGTTGGAATAAACACACCACTCACACGATTAGCAGGCTTGAGGTAATGCGTGGCCACGCGTTGCACATCGGCTAAGGTCGCTTCGCGTAAGCGATCTCGATATAAATAAAACAAACGCCAATCGCCCATGGCAATAAACTCAGACAAACTCGCCGTGAGCGATTGCGAGTTGTTGCGTACTTTTTCAAAATCGCCTAGCAAGGCGATGCGCGCACGCTCGAGTTCGTCGGCTTGGATTGGTTGTGAAGCGATAGATTCGAGACTCTGAAATAAAGCCTCGCGCACCGGTTCGATCGGTGCATCACGCAATAAGCTGGCACCAAAATATGCAAAGCCTGGGTCGTGTAACGGGCGTTCAGACCCCCACGTACCGGTTGCCAGTCCTTTTTGTACTAACGCGCGATGTAATCGTCCGGTAGGGCTCGAGCCCAGTAACTGCACCAGTAAATCGACCGCGGGATAGTCAGGGTGTGAGGCAGCTGGAATGCGGTACATCACGCCTATGAATGGCGTGTCGCCAGTCCGTCGCAACGTGACGCTGCGTTCGCCATCTTGCGTGGGTTCGGTGGTATAGAGTGCCGGAAGCGCGCGCTTTGGTTTGGCAATCGGTGCAAAAGATTTTTCGATCAATGCCAATGCATTGGCTTCATCAAAATTACCGCTCAGTAATAACACGGCGTTATCCGGCTGATACCACAACTGATAAAAACCGCGCAGACGTTCAATCGGCACGTTTTCAATGTCTGAGCGTGCGCCAATGATTGGATTGCCATAGTTGTGCCAACTAAACAGCGCTTGGCTAATGCGCTGATGCAAGACATTGCCGGGACTATTTTGACCGGATTCAAATTCGTTACGAACGACGGTCATTTCTGAATCGAGATCGGCTTTACGCACCCAAGCATTCACCATGCGGTCGGCTTCCGCGGCTAATGCAAACGCTAAGTTGTCGCCCGTCGCGGGTAGTGTTTCAAAATAATTGGTGCGGTCATACGAGGTGGTGCCATTCCAGCGCGCACCGCGGCGCATAAATTCTGCCTTGATATCCGGAAAGCGCGGACTGCCTTTAAACAATAAATGCTCAAGTAAATGTGCCATGCCTTTTTCGCCGTAGCTCTCATGTCGTGAGCCCACCAAATAAGTGATGTTGACGGTGAACGTATCAATCGATGGGTCGGGGATGAGCACAGCGCGTAAGCCGTTCGGGAGCTGGTACTCGGTCACGCCTTCGACGCTGGTGATTTTTTTGATCGTTGGACTGGCGGCATTGACCAACAAGGGTTGGCACAGAATGGAAGACAGTACGCTCAACAATAACCAGCGAGTGATGCGCTGGATACGCGACGATGACGGTTGCAATCGGTTCATGGTGTCAGTCTTTTGCTTGAGAATATAAAAAACGCGCAGGCGCAGTTCAACGGCGGCAGCGGCGTACATAAATCCTATCGATCAGTCTGTATTTTAGTGCACTACAAATGAAATAAATGTAACGCTACTAACCCCGATAGGATGGTGAGAAACGTATTTCTAAAACGTAAGGCAATCAGTATCGCAACGCCACCGGCCAACAAGCGTGGATTGTGCAACGACACCTCTGGGACTGCCTGAACCAATAATAGTTCTGGCATATAAATGGCGGTCAGTACGGCAGCGGGGACAAAGCGTAACGCACGGCGTAATAATGGGGGTAAGACCACGTGGGGAGGCAGTAATAAAAAAGATGCGCGTAGGCTCAAAGTGATCACGCCCATTCCGCACATTGCAATCCAGATCGTTGTCAGGCTCATGTTGTACGCTTTTCAAACAGCAGTCCGGCAGCAATTCCAGCGATCGCTGCGAGCACCATGCCTGAACGCATCGGTAAAGCGGTGGCCAGCGCGGCGGTCAGTCCAGCTGCAAGTGCCGCTGCCACCATGCCACGGTCTCTGAGTAGCGGCACGGACAGCGCCACAAACGCCATTGGCGCAGCAAACTCTAAGCGCCAAGCTGCGGGGACCGCAGCGCCAGCCAATACGCCGACAATGGTGCCGATTTGCCAAGTCATCCAAACTGGCAGCGCCGCACCAAAAAAGAACCACAGCGGATGTTTATCTCGACCAGCACGACTGAACTGACCGAT
>CAWUMP010000249.1:0-3738 GCA_963923385.1 uncultured bacterium
ACGCGGTGTCGGTGGTGCTAACGAGCCCGCGTTGGGTGCCGTTTGTGCGCAAACCGCCCAAGGACCCAGCCCATACAGAGCCATCACCGAGCACAGCACACATCGCCAAGAAATCGAAGCGTTCATGCAATCCGCGTAAGAAAACGGCCGCAGAATGCAATCTATTTATGTGATTAATCTGCGTTTAATGCCGTAGATTTCACACAATAGTAAAAATACCATTTACACGGAGAAGCTTCGAATACCAACTTTAGGCGATAAATACCTCTATAAAAACCAAGTGAAAAATAAACTTAATTATCGGCGTTGATCGAAGCGTCGACCAACCAACGCAGCGGTGATGTTGGTTTTTTGAATGTCCACCGCGCCGCCGGCGATGCCCCAACCCCATGCATCACGCAAGCGCTGCTCCATCGGATATTCCTTGCTGTAGCCGTAGCCGCCCATGAGTTGCAGGGCACTGCCAGCCACATCGCGCACCATTTCGTTGGCAAAACACTTGGCCATCGAGCTTTCTTTGACCGAAGGTAATCCCGCGCTGGCGTTGCATACGGCTTGATAAATCAACAAGCGCGAGGCTTCGATTTTCATGGCCATTTCGGCTAAACGCAGTTGCACCGCCTGAAAATCTACGATTGGCTTACCGAATTGTTTACGATTATTTACATACTCCAGCACGTAATCCAGCGCGCCCTGTGCGATCGCCAGGCTCATGGTGGAGTTACCACAACGCTCAAGATCAAACGCTTCCATGAGTTGTTTGAAGCCACCAGCATCGACAATCAAATTTTCTTTGGGGACTTGCACGTCATCAAAAAACATATCGCATGAAGGCACGCCTCGAAAACCCATCAGCGCTTCTTGTTTACCAAAACTAAATCCCTGCATGCCTTTTTCAACATACAAAGCACCAATACCTTTAGCACCCGCGGCCTCTGATAAACGGCAATACACCAAATAGCCTTCGGCGTGGCCGGCCCCCGAACACCAACGCTTTTGTCCATTCAGTGTCCAACCGTTGGCGTTTGGGATCGCACGCGATTTCAAGTCAGTTGCCGCCGAGCCCGCATCGGGTTCAGACATGCTCACGGCCACAATCAGTTCACCGGCAACCACACGCGGAATGAGGCGTTTTCGCAGCGCCGCTGGGGCAAAGTGTGCAATCGCCAAGATTGGACCAAAGCACGATTCAAAAATCGGAAACGCAACGGTTGGCGAAATTTTTGCCAGCTCTTCTAATACGATGACGGCATCCAAATGCGACATACCATGTCCGCCATCGGCTTCGGGTAAGTTGATGCCGAGAAATCCCATTTCAGCGTAGCGCGACAACATCGATTGCGGCACAGGTGAAGCACTTTCTTCGAGCGCGCGCGCAAGCTCCGGCAGTTCGGCTTGGGCAAAGCGGCGTGCGGTCTCGCGTAATTGTTGTTGCTCGGAGTTGAGGCGAAAGTCCATGACATTGTTCCTAGGGAATAAATAAAAATTTCAAGTGATGGTGTTTACTGCGGAAATTGCAATACCAACACTTCTGCACCTTCCGCGCCCGCTTGCACGCCGATGGGCTCTTCTTCAGCAGTGGCAAACACCACCGACCACCGCGGTAGCAATGCCCCACCCATGCGTGCACGTCCGGCTGCCACCAAATACATGCGCGCTAATCCACCCGCATGCGTTGGAGCCACTGCAGCAGCATGTGCCGGTAAACGCATCAACCAACCCGCAATGCCGTCGGCTTGCGGTGCAAACACTTGATCAAGGACCACATCGCGGCGACGCGCGCAGTCTTCACTGATCGGTAATAACGGACCGAGTAAATGCCGCTTGGCAACGCGTTGCATTTGCGCGCGTGCTTCGGGTAAAAATTTTGCGCCTGGATCCATCGCAGGACGCAATGTGAAGTACCACAAACCACCCGCTCCGGCAGTGATGGGACCATACCCCGTGTGCGCACCGGCGTAATGCACACCCACAGGTCGTACATCGTGACGCCCGATCGTTCCACTGCCTTGCACCACGACTTGAAATTCATTTTGCACATGAAAGTGCGGCAAGATCACGGTGTTGGGGTCTTGCTCAACCAAAAATACTTGCGGTGCAATCGCTTGATCAAAATCCGAACCAATCAGTTCGGTTTTGAAATAACCGGTGCCGTTCGCGAGCGTGAATTTTTTGCGCCCCGGCAAACCGTGTTCGAGCGTTCCGGTGCGGATCATCGCCGCAGCACCTGCACCCGTCGATGATGCATCCGATACACCCGCGCTTAACCCTGAAATAGCGTGCCGCTGGGCTCGCCCAAAATAGTGGTTCGCATGCAATAACGATGCGCACCTGGTGCAAAGTCTGCTAACGCCAAATGCATGGTGCTGCGGTTATCCCACATGATGATGTCGTTCTTTTGCCACTGATGACGATACGTAAATAACGGGTCCACGCAGTGCTCAAACAACATGCGCAAAATCGGCATCGACTCACGCTCGGTCATACCCACGATGCGTTTCGTCATTTGCTCTGAAAGATACAAACACTTGGCGCCCGTTTCGTTGTGCGCACGCACCAACGGCTGCGCGATCGGCGGATTGGCTGCGCGCAGTTGGGCCACCAAAGCGGGGTCGCGTTTTTTCATGTTCTCGACCCCCATGTAATCGTGCACCGCTTCGCGGCCTTCGATCATCTGTTGCAGCGTCGGCGAGAGTGCTGCATAGGCTGCTTGGGTGCTACAGAACATGGTATCGCCGCCCACTTCGGGCAAGATTTGCGCATGAAAAATCGAGCCCAATGGTGGGCGTAAGGTGTAAGACAAATCGGAATGCCAATGCCGCCCAACGTTTTCGCTCACCGAAGGTTTTCCATCCACCGGAATCGTTGAGAGGACAAATAATTCTGGATGCTGTGGATGTCGAAAAGGCGCAAGCGTTTCATGTAAATCAAGCGTGCCAAAGTGTCGGCTAAAGTCGATGAGTTGTTGCGGTGTGATGTCCTGAGCACGCAACAAAATAATGCCGTGCGCATTCCATAATTGACGGACCGCTGACGCGGTTGCGCTGGCAAGGGGTTGACGTAAATCTAAGCCGCGAATTTCGACGCCAAAGGCATACGATAAAGGACGCGTATCAAGTGTGGGAAGAACATCGCGATGCATGAGGGGCCTTGGTCAACAAATGGATCTGCCCAAGGATACGCCCTCAAGCCTTGACACAGGCGCAGGTGTTTCGAAACTCCATCGCCTGCGCCACCGATCGACACCGCTGAGTGCGGACCGTTTGGCACAGAATGAATCGCCGCACAGGCGTGGCAGCAGCTAAAATACGCAGGTGAATACCAAAACCCCACCCAATAAAAATTCGGCGCCTGTACCGGCAAGCCACTTTATTCGTAGCATCGTTGAGCACGATCTTGCCGCCGGTAAGTGGGCTGCGCGTCGATGGGCCGGCACACCCGGACCGGCGAGCGTACAGGCGCAAGCCGCGCTTGATCCCGCCGCGATTCGCACGCGCTTTCCGCCCGAACCGAATGGCTATTTGCATTTTGGTCACGCCAAAAGCATTTGCCTCAACTTTGGACTGGCGCGCGACTTTGGTGGTGTGTGTCACATGCGCTTTGATGACACCAACCCAGAAAAAGAAGAACAAGCCTACGTTGATTCAATCATCGATGCGGTGCGTTGGCTCGGATTTGATTGGACGCATGCGGGTTCAGAACATCTGTACCTGTCTCTTATACACATCTCCGAGCCCA
>CAWUMP010000250.1:0-3726 GCA_963923385.1 uncultured bacterium
TCCCGCTTTATCAATCAGCGTGCGGAACACATCCATGAACATGCGAAATTCCGGATCGACTTGGGCACAGGCCACGCCAGGCGTCAGCGCGCCGACCAGCGCGATCAGACCTAAACACAGCAGCAGCCGACTTTTCCGCAAACCCGTTGATTTCATAGGGTGATTAAATCATTTAAATTATCTAACTCAATTTTAGGCTACCCATGACCAAAACGCACGTCGCGGCGGTCGGCTGACAGGTCAATTAAATACGGCAAGCCCAGTGGTTAATGCAGTATGACTGATCGCAGGGTCAGCCAATCAGGAGACGCGTCGCCATGTGTAGTCATTACCAACCTGTGAGCGATCCACATACCCTGCAAACGCACTTTGCAGCCACCGCGCTCGCGGGTCTGTCACCAGCGGACACTTGGCCAGGTGACATAGGAACTTGCATCCGAAAAAATCCAGATCACCCAACGGTACGACAAGCCCATCCCGCCACGTTTGGCTTGATTCCACATTGGTCGCGAGCGCAAAAAATTGCTCGACACACGTATAACGCACGCTCAGAAACCGTCGCAACCAAACCGGCGTTTCGAGATGCGTGGCGACGCGCGCAGTTTTGCATTATTCCTGCGACAGCAATCTTCGAACCCGATTGGCGCAGTGGCCGTGCACAAGCAGCACGCATCACTCGCGCGGATGGACAGCCCATGGGACTTGCTGGAATTTGGGCGCAGTCCATCTCTGCAGAAGGCTTGCCCCGCGTCAGTTTTAGTCTGCTCACAATCAATGCCAACGCGCATGCATTGATGCGTCAGTTTCATCGACCTGAGGATGAAAAACGGATGGTGGTGGTTTTGCCAGAAGCGTCATACGAAGCGTGGCTCAATGCACGTACCGCAGACGCTCCGGCACTCTTAAACGCTTTTCCCGCGGCGGCGCTCAATGCCCATACGCCAATACCGCACACCGCTTCACTCTTTTGAATTTACACACGGACCGCCGACGACCCATCGCAAGTAAGATAAGATGCGCACCAACCAAGATTGGAGTCAACAATGCAAATTACTAGCGCGCGTCACGCCCCACCACAAGCACCCGCGGCAAAGCCAGTTGCCGCAGCGGCTCCGAAGCCAGCACCTGCGCAAGCCAAACCGGTAGAGCATCGCCCAGCGCCCGCAGCAGCGCACGAGCCCCATGCCGGTCAACGCGTTGACGTCCACGTTTAATCCCACTGTTTAGAACGAAGAGCCCACCATGAGCCACTCAAGCACAATTACCACGCGTCGTAAAAAAGCAGCGGCAAAGAAAAAACTATCGCGCGAAGCCAAACAAATCAAACGCGAACAACGCGCCGCAAGCAAAACAGCTCCTGCAAACGCGCACTAAGCGCTTCATTCTTAATCCACGCGTACCGGTGGCGTTGGCGGTACCCGTTGCACTTTATTTCGTGCTTCTTCCGCTTCACGTCGACGTGCTTGCTCTCGGGCAATTGACGCCGCTCGTTCCATGGATTCCAAGCGGGTATTGATTAATTGCGGTAATTGAAACCCGTCGCAGTTATTGATGAACGCATCGCATCGCAACGCGCCTGAGGCGACCAAGTAATAGCTTTTCGCCGCCTCGGTCAGCCCTAATCCTTCGGCTGCACGGCCGAGATAAAAGTAGCCCAGATTGCTGTCGTGACCAATGCGTGCAACTTGCAACGCAAGCTCACGCCAAGCGCCCGTATCGTGCAGTTGCTTAAGATTGCGTCGCGCATAACCCCAAGCACCAGAGCACGCGGCACCACAACGTAGACGCGCCTGCCCTTGAGCAAAGGTGGAATAAATTTCTGCATCGGGCACCTGCACGCCACCCGCAGTCTCAATGCCCGCGGTGGCGCACCCTGATAAGAAGCTCACCGCAATCACCAAAATAATCCAACGCCATCGAGCCAATACGCACCTCAGACTAGGATTAGCACCAGACGCGTCAGAGACTCTCTGCGCTGCACGTTGTTAGCGCCGATCAGCGCAACGACAAAAGACTGGTGCCGGATACAGGATTCGAACCCGTGACCTTCGGTTTACAAAACCGCTGCTCTACCAACTGAGCTAATCCGGCGCATTTCAGATTATAAAGTGCCGCGGGCTTACTTGAGAAAATAATCGATCTCCGGTCAAACTAGCCAAATTGGGCGGACTCAGATCAATCAAGGTAAAAGGGGATTCAAGAGAAGTCGGCTCAGGGATATAGCCAATCCATCTAAGCTTAGTGCAAAGAATTATTTCACGGCGCAAGTCCACCTTCTTAGACTGACGATTCGTTTATTTACTTGCAGACACAGGACACCTCATGAGCTTACGTATTGGCGATATCGCCCCCGATTTCACCCAAGATTCCACTGAAGGACCGATTCACTTTCATGCTTGGCTAGGTCAACACTGGGGCGTTTTATTTTCCCATCCCAAAGACTTTACACCCGTGTGCACAACTGAATTGGGTGTGACCGCGAAACTCAACGCCGCTTTTGCGCAGCGTCATGTCAAAGTGCTTGCAGTCAGCGTCGACTCGGTCGACTCGCATCACCGTTGGGTCGGTGATATTGCCGAAACACAAGGTCAGGCCGTCAACTTTCCGATTTTGGGTGACCCAGACCGTAAAGTGGCGGATCTGTATGGCATGATTCATCCGAACGCCAACGATACGCTCACGGTGCGTTCAGTATTTTTTATCGACCCCAACAAAAAGATTCGCGCATTGATCACTTACCCTGCCTCGACTGGTCGTAATTTTGATGAAATTCTGCGCGTGATCGATTCGCTACAACTCACCGATGCGCATCGCGTTGCCACTCCAGCTAACTGGCAGTTTGGTCAGGACGTGATCATTGCCCCTGCCGTCACCGATCCAGCAGAGCTGAAAGAAAAATTTCCGCAAGGATTCAAAACACTCAAGCCCTATTTACGGCTGGTCGCTCAACCAAAATGATCTCGCGCCAGCCAGCATGAAAAAATTCAATCTTCGTGCTGGCTTTGCGCTGGCCGCGCTGGTCGGTGCGGCCCTACTGGGCTACGGTTTTTATTTGCAGTACGTGCAAGGACAAGCGCCGTGCCCGTTGTGTTTAGTACAGCGTGGTTTTTTTATGGGTCTGATTGCGGTATTTGCTCTGGCCGCAGTGCACGGACCACAACCACTTACCCAACGAATTTACAGCGCATTTGCGCTGATGCTTGCGTTGGGTGGCACGGCAACCGCTGCACGCCAAGTTTGGTTACAACACTTACCACCAGAGTTGGTGCCGCAATGTGGCCCCGATTTGTATTTCATGATGGACAATTTTCCGCTCAGTAAAGTACTGACCAATTTACTGCGTGGCTCGGGGCAATGCGCCGAAGTGAATTGGACATTTCTGGGTGGCTCGATCGCGCTGTGGTCATTGATTTGGTTTGTGATCTTCAGCGTATTTGCGCTGTACGCCATCCTTTATCAGCCTAAAAAGGCTTGAACAAAGCCAGACGCTGGCGCAGCTCTTAATTGTGTTGGCGAACCCACTTGTGCAATGTGACCACCGTGCATCAAGGCAACACGATCCGAAATTTGCATCGCCTCTTCCTGATCGTGCGTCACTAACACTGTGGTGATGGCAAGTTCACGTTGCAATTGACGTAACCACTGACGCAGGTCTGCGCGCACCTTTGCATCGAGCGCACCAAACGGTTCGTCGAGCAATAACACCTGTCTCTTATACACATCTCC
>CAWUMP010000251.1:0-3717 GCA_963923385.1 uncultured bacterium
TCTCTCGTGGCTCGTTGAGTGCTGTGATAGCAGCCAACAAACCTCAACCATCATGCTTCACTGTGTTGGAAAATCTCTTTTCGTGGAGCCGTCGTTGATGATTATTCATCCTTTATGGTTACGTGCAACACATTGGCTGAACGCTTTGGCAGTCGTGATACTCGCGATGAGTGGTTGGCGCATCTACAACGCAGCGCCATTTTTCGACTTCAAATTACCCGATGCGATCACGATCGGGGGGTGGCTGGGTGGAGCCATTCAGTGGCATTTTGCCGCCATGTGGCTACTTGCCGCGAACGGCTTCGTTTATTTACTACTGAATTTATTGACGGGCCGATTACAAAAAAAATTCTTCCCGCTCTCACCGCTTGAGTTGTTGACAGACTTCCTTGCCGCACTGCGCGGCCAACTTTCGCATGAGGACTTGAGCAAATATAACGCGGTACAGCGTGCAGCATATCTCTTTGTCATCGTCGATGCCTTAGTGCTGATTCTGTCAGGCCTAGTCTTGTGGAAATCTGTTCAGTTTCCCTTGTTGCGTGAATTAATGGGGGGGTACGAGATGGCACGTCGAGTTCACTTCATTGCAATGTCCACGCTTGTTGCGTTTGTTGTAGTGCATTTAACGATGGTCGCGCTTGTACCGCGTTCATTCATCACCATGATCCGCGGACGCTAGGAGAGTCAGAGTGATCAAGAAGACACCGCGGCTGACGACAATTGACGGCGACGCTGTTGTAAAAGAAGCATTACGCCTGATCAAGATTCCTTCACGTAGGATCTTTCTACAGCGATCTCTTACCCTAGGCGGATTGTCATTACTGACTGGCTGCGCAATTGTGGATGAGGAAGGTGTTGAAAGTGCTTTGATGAAGGTCTCGCGCTTCAACGATCAAGTGCAGGGCTTACTCTTTAATTCGGAACAATTGGCCCCTACCTATCCGGAGTCGATGATCACTCGGCCATTCCCGTTTAATGCGTATTACGGTGAAGATGAAATTCGTCAGGTTGATAAAAATAATTACCGCTTAGAGTTAAGCGGATTAGTTGCCGATAAGCGCTCATGGACGCTTGATGAATTGCTTGGCTTCCCACAAACAGATCAGATCACAAGACACATCTGCGTTGAAGGTTGGAGCGCGATAGGCAAGTGGGGCGGCGTACAGTTTTCTAAATTCCTCAGCAGAGTGGGGGCGGACACCACTGCTAAATATGTTGGTTTCAAGTGTGCCGATGATTACTACACCAGCATTGATATGCCAACTGCACTGCACCCTCAGACGTTGCTAGCGCTGAGCTATGACGGTCAGCCACTTCCACCAAAGTACGGGTTTCCAATGAAGCTGCGTATGCCAACAAAGCTGGGATATAAAAATCCAAAGCACATCCAAGCGATTTTTGTCACAAATACTTACCCCGGCGGTTACTGGGAAGACCAGGGGTATAACTGGTTCGGCGGAAGCTGAGTGAACTTCAGTTTCCCTGATGCATCAGTACTTTTATTTAATCCTTTGAAGGGAATCACCATGAAGAAAATTATTGCAACGCTTCTCGCCATTGGCTTCGTATTGACTGCTACCTCAACTTTTGCAGCAGATGAGATGAAAAAGGAAATGTCCAAAGATGCGATGAAAAAAGATGCGCCTAAGGATGCAATGAAAAAGAAAGCTGAACCGACGAAATAATTCCGCTCGTTTCAGACTAAGCCAACAGCTTGGATATGCTCTAGCTGTAAGGCTTACGCAAATACCAAGTAAAAAGCCCGCAAACGTTCATTTGCGGGCTTTTTATATTTTGGCTCCCCGACCTGGGCTCGAACCAGGGACCTGCGGATTAACAGTCCGTCGCTCTACCGACTGAGCTATCGGGGAATCGGAAGTGCGTGATTCTACTGACTTTTGCCGCTGACAGCAACGTGCGCGCCCAACCTAGCTAAGTACCTTGGCGATCGAGTCGGCGACGTGATCGATATTGTGTTCATTCAGCGCCGCCACACAGATACGACCACTATCAATGGCATACACGCCCAGTTCATCGCGTAAGCGCAGTACTTGCGCTTTGGTGAGCCCAGAATAAGAAAACATACCATTTTGCTGAACGACAAAACCAAAATCGACATTCGGTACGCGCGCGTGAATTTTTTCTACGAGCAGATGACGCATCCGCTGAATACGTTCGCGCATTTGCCCGAGTTCTTTTTCCCATTGGCTGCGTAGTGCAGGGGTGGTGAGTACAGTGGCCACAATTTTTCCGCCATGCGTCGCGGGGCTGGAATAGTTGGTACGCACGATACGTTTTACTTGCGAAAGCACGCGCGCTGCTTCATCGGCATTGGCTGAGACAATGCTCAAAGCGCCTATGCGTTCGCCGTAAAGTGAAAACGATTTAGAAAACGAGTTTGCAACAAAGACAGGAATACTGGCATTGGCAAACAACCGCACTGCAGCACCATCTGCATCTAACCCTGCGCCAAAACCTTGATAGGCAATATCAAGAAACGGCGTGAGGTTGCCTGCTTTGACGACCTCGAGCACGCTTTGCCATTGTGTTGTCGAAAGATCGACCCCTGTTGGGTTATGGCAGCATGCATGTAACAACACAATCGAGCCCGCAGGCATCGACTTGAGCGATGCGAGCATACCTTCAAAATTCACGCCGTGTGTGCTGGCATCGTAATACGGATAGGTATTCACTTTAAAACCGGCGTGCTCAAACAGCGCGCGGTGGTTTTCCCAGCTCGGATCACTAATCCACACCTCGGCATTGGGTGCGAGCTTACGTAAGAAATCGGCGCCAACTTTTAAGCCACCTGTACCGCCTAAGCTTTGTACGGTGATCACACGTTTTTCTTGCACAACGGCGCTGTCAGCACCAAACACTAACTGCTGTACCGCTTGGTCGTAGGTGGCCAATCCATCAATTGGTAAGTAATTTCTTGGTGCAGATTGTTCTAACAACAGGCGTTCCGCCTCTTTCACGCAATCGAGAAGGGGCACCTTGCCATTGGCATCGGTATAAACGCCGACGCCGAGATTTACTTTTTTAGGGTGTTTATCGGCGTTGAACTGTTCCGTGAGTCCGAGGATGGGATCGCGGGGTGCCATTTCAACCTTGGCAAGGAGAGATGCGCTCATAAATTAGGCTCGAAAACGTTGAAGACCGTTGAAAAGAAGCGCTATTTTAGCGCGCCTCGCGCTGTGCTGGTCAGGTTGTATCACCGCATGGGAAAATCTTCCTTTTGTCTGTGCCCTTATGGCTCACGCCACGCCGCCAATCATCGCCACGCCGTCTGTGTCCTCCGGATCGCAGCAGTTTGTGACCTGGCCCGATAGCCCGTATCGGCTGCATCAGCCGTTTGCGCCGGCGGGTGATCAACCACAGGCTATCGCTAAGCTCACCGAGGGTGTGCAAGATGGATTGGCCTTTCAAACCTTATTGGGCGTGACCGGATCCGGTAAGACCTACACCATGGCCAATGTGATTGCGCGAACCGGGCGTCCGGCGATGGTGCTCGCGCCAAATAAAACACTGGCGGCGCAGTTGTATTCTGAAATGCGCGAGTTTTTTCCAGACAATGCGGTCGAGTATTTTGTGTCGTACTACGACTACTATCAACCTGAAGCTTACGTGCCATCGCGCGATCTGTTTATTGAAAAAGATTCTTCGATTAATGAGCACATTGAACAAATGCGCTTGTCGGCGACCAAGTCCCTGTTA